>JBGTEH010000281.1:0-13879 GCA_041747915.1 Ilumatobacteraceae bacterium | reverse complement strand
GCCTTGGCGGCCGCACTCGCCAGCCCCGTCGCGGCGGTGTTCCTCGCTGTAGCGGCGGCCGCCGTGCTCACCGATCAGATGTGGCTGCGGCGGGGCGGTCGAGTCCGGGACTGGTCGTCGATGGGCGTCGCCATCGCGATCGGCACGGTCACGGTCGCCCCGACCGCGATCACCGCCTCCATCTTCCAGGCAGAGGGTCGATTCCCGTTCCGCAGCGGTGGACTCGTCGCGACCCTCGTCGTTCTCGGTGTCTTGTGGAGCGTCTCACCGCGGCCGATGCTGCGAATCGGCGCAGTGCTCGCGGCGCTCACCTCCGTCGCGGTCTTCCTCGTGCCGAACCCCCTCGGCGGGAGCTTCGTCCGCCTCCCCCAGATCATCGCCGTCCCACTGTGCATCGCCCTCCTCGCCCGCCGACGTCCTACTCCGTCGCGGGCACTCGCCGCGATCGGGACTGCGGCGCTGCTGTGGAGCACCACACCGGGAATCACCGCCGCGATGCGAGCCGTCGGTGATCCGTCAGCGGCGCCCGAGTACCACCAACCGCTCATCGACGAGGTCCGGAGTCGCAACTCCGACGGTCGTCCCGTGGGCCGGCTGGAGATCCCCTTCACCGAGAACCACTGGGAGAGCTACTACGTGGCCGCCGCCCTTCCCTACGCGCGCGGTTGGGAGCGTCAGATCGACCTCGTCCGCAACCCTCGGCTGTACGAAGCCGACCTCGAGCGAGAGGAGTACCACGGGTGGCTGCTGGACCGAGGGGTGCGCTGGGTCGCAGTGCCCGACGTCGCGCTCGACGCGGGCGGGATCCCCGAGGCCCGGCTCATCGCGGGGGAAGGGACCGTCCGAGACATCGGGTGGCTCCACGAGGTCTGGCGGAACGGCAACTGGCGTCTGTACGAGGTCGTCGACTACCGCCCGATCGTCGATCCTCCGGCCGAATTGATCGATCAGGGACCGGACACCGTCGTCGTGCGGACGCCGCGCGACTCCGTCGTCACCATCCGGTACGCATTCACCCCTCACCTCACCGTCACGGGCGGGGCACGCGTGTCGGCGAGCGCGGACGGGTGGATCACCGCACGACTCCCGGATGCCGGCACGTACGTATTCGGCGTCGACCCCTCCGCCGGTCTTCGCAGCGCGGCGTCGTCAACGTGATCGGAACCTGCACCGGCCTGTGGATGTTGGTCGGGACATACTCAACCGCCGATGTTCGTCCTTGTTGTCAGCTCGTCACTGCCGCTTCGAACGTATCGCCGTGCCCCCGGTCCTGCAGTGATGCCGTGAAGGACGACGCTGAACAGAACGGTGAGCGCGACGGCGGCGACGGCGCGGTTCACGGGCGCTGAGGTATCACCGAGTTCTTCGAGGGCGAGCAGAGCGAACACGACCGACGCGAGTCCGCGAGGGCCGAACCATCCGATGAAGACGACGCCGCGACGTTCGATCCGCGCACCGAGCAGACTCAACGCGACGGGCAGCATGCGCACGACGGTCAGGCTGAGCAACGCGTAGAACACGAGAGCGGCATCGAGGTGTTCGAAGGCGATCGGAACCAGCGCGGCGCCGAACAGGAACCACACCACGAGTCCGAGCAGTTGGCCGCCCAACTCCGGCAACTCGTCGACGCGTTCGAGGTCGCTGCCGGTCTTGTCGAGCAACGTTCCGAACACGATTCCGGCGATGAAGGCCGCGATGAATCCGTTGCCGTCGGCGGCGAGCGCGAGTGCGAGAGATGCGATCGCGACTGCGAGCACGGCGATGCGGCGCGTGCCGACCATCATCCAAGCGCGTCGAACGGACCAACTGATGACGAGTGCACCGACGGCTCCGACAATCAGACCGATGACAATGCCGACCCCGAGTTCGCGCAGTGCCGATCCGGCCTCGTAGGACTCGCTTTCGGTGACGAGTCCGAGCTGACTGGCGGCGATGCCGAGTGTGACGGTCACGATCGGTGTGGCGATGCCGTCATTGAGGCCGCTCTCGACGTTGAGTGCACGGCGGAGTCGCGCCGGTATCCGTTCGTCATCGATCACCTGGATGCTGAGGGCCGCGTCGGTTGGAGCGAGCGCCGCTCCGAGGAAGCACGCGAGCGCCCACGGCAGGTCGGTGAGGAGGACTGCAGCGAGCAGAGCACCCAGGATCACCGACACGGGTAGTCCGACGGCGAGCAGACGGGTCGGGAGCAGCAGATCGCTTCGCAGTTTGCGGAGATTGACGCGGGACGCGTCGGAAAAGAGCACAAGGGCGAGCGTGACCTCGGCGACCAGATGGATCGTGGAGGTCTCCACGTCGACGGGTAACCACCCCCAGTCGGGGTTGCCGACGACATATCCCGCAACGGCGAATACGGTCGCTCCGGTGATGTTGCGGCGCACGAGTGCACCCGACGCGATCGCCCATGCGAACACGAGCACCGCGACGACCGCGACAATCGAATTCGTCATCGTCGTTCTCCAATGCCTGGTGGGACTCGGTCGTCGGCAGAGTCGTGTTCATCGAATGATCGGTTGCTCATCACGGTGAGGTGCTCCCCCGTTGACAGAGGCGGTGCGGCCGCGGGATCTGCGTGCCCCTCAACGCGCACCGTTGCGCTCCAACCAGGCTTCGCCCTCACGAAGGGCCTCGATCGTCGACTCGCCGACGACCGAGGACGCCGTGTACACGTCGATCATGTCGCTCAGGCGCTCTCCGCCGACCTTGACGAGCAGAGCCGCCACTGTCGGATCGACACCGGTGAGCATCAGTCGTCCCCCTGAGCGGTGTACCCGCTCCGCGTAGTCGGCGAGAATGACCACCACGGTCGCACCGACGGACATGCGGCCGCGGAGTCGCAGGATCACCACGGGCCGATCTGCCGTCGACGGATCGGGAAGACGGACCTGGACGGTTCGGGCGCCTGCGTACAGCAAGCTGCCGTACGCGTCGATGATGCACACCTCGCGGTCCGGCAACGCCGCCGGCACGGCACGTTCGTCGAACCTTCCGTCAGGGAGCGGGACAAGTCGAACGAGACGCAGATCCATCAGATCCTGGTTCAACTGGAGCATCAGCGAGATGAGCACGCCGATGCCCACAGCGGCCGCGATCGGCAGGAACAACGTGGCGATGAACGTCGCCGACAGTGCGATCTGGGATGACCCGCCGGCGCGCCAGATGGTTTTCAGTTGACCGGTGCGGATCGAGCCGATCGCAGCAACGACGAGTACCGCGGCGAGGGTGGCCATCACGACGCGTTCGACCACACCGCCCAAGGCGACGACGATGACGAGCATCCAGATGCCTGACCAGATCGCCGCCCAACGCCCGATCGCCTTGGCACTGCGGTTCAGCGCCGTCTGGCCGACCGACCCGCCCACCGGTTGCCCACGGAACAACGAGGATGCAACGTTGCCGGCCCCCTGGGCGATGAAGTCACGATTGGTCGACGACCGGGTCCCGTCACTGTTCGGAGCGGCTTCTGCCACGCCGGCGCCCTGCACCAACACGATCGCGGCGATCGCGAGCGCCCCCCACACCACATCGAGCGACAGTGCCCCGAATTGTGGAAGATGCGGCAGCGGCACACCGCTGGGAATGTTGCCGACATCGGACACGACCGCAACATCATCGGCGCCCACGAGATTCACCAGCAGCGTCGGCACGACGAGCGCCACGATCGCGGCGTAGGGCGTCCAACGTCCGCGGCCCAGCAGCACGACGATGGACGCGGCGAGGGCACCGGCGACGATCGTCCAACCGTTCATCGCTGACGGAGATGTGATCACGTCGATCGCCTTGGCTACGGAGTTGTCACCTTCGGCGGGCGCCCCTGTCAGGTCGCCCAACTGTGACAGCACGATGTTGACGGCCACGCCGGTGAGGAATCCGATCATCACCGAATGCGACACGAACCGCGTGTACTTGCCGAGTCGCAACAATCCGGCTGCAACCATGGCCAGCCCGGCGACCATGGTCATCACGAACAGCGCCGCCGGCCGCTCGGCCTCCGACAGACCTGACAGAGCGGACCCGGCGGCGAGCGAAGCAGCACTGGTCGTTGTCACTACCATGAGCCGCGTGCTGCTCGTCAGTCCCCCGGCGATCGGCCCCGCGAAGCTGGCATACAGCCCGTAGACCGGGTTGACACCGACGAGCACACTCGACGCCATGCCATCGGGAACGCTCGAGATCGCGCCCGGAATGCCCGCGACCGCGTCGGAACGGAACTCCTCACGACTCGCCGGGCGGACGCTGTTCCACCACGACCCGAGCCGGACCCAGTTGATCATCTCGGTGACTCAGCTGGTCTCGGGGTCATCGTCATCGCTCACGAAGGTGCCGGGCTCGACCAGAAGACGCCCGTGACGATGGTCGTACGCGAGCATTGAGCGTTCCTTCAGTGCCACCGTGTGGCGGGTGATCGGTTCGATGTGCCGTCAGATGCGGCGACGGCGGCCGGGGGTGACTGCCGCCGCAACGACCGCGGTCTTGGCGATCGGCGACGGACCGGGTGTGACGGCCTTGGCGACGATGGCGGTCTTGGCGACCGGGTGGCCGATGACTCCGACTCGGCCGACGCGTGCTGGTCTGAGTGGCATGTCTCAATCTCCTTCGGTGATGTCGTCGGCCTCGATGGCCGCGATGATTGCTTGGATCGGGATTCGCCCGTCGGCGATCAGCTGGCCACCGGAGCGGCGGGCCGCTGACGCGAACGGAGCGGCCCACAGGTTCTCCCAGATGAGCACCCCTGCCACCGAGCCGGGCTCCATCGCCGCGGCGAGGTGTTCGATGTCGTCTTCGGCCAACAGCTCGGCCAGTTCGGCCTCGATCTGGACCAGCGGGCCCAGCTCATCGACGTCGGACAGCTCGATCGCGTCGACGCTGCCGTCTTCGTTCTTGGTCAGGATCAGGATGTCGATCACCCGGATCGTCCCCGCGTCCACGAGAGCGACCAGTTCGTCGGCCATCTCCCCGGTGAAGTTCGTGGCGCCAGCCGGGAACTCGACGACGACATAGTCGACCGGCCCCAATTCATCCAGTGGTCGATCGGTCATTGTGCTCTCATTTCACTTGGTTGGTGTGTTCGAGTATCGAAATCTATGCTGCGCGACGGAACACCCCGATTCGCCGTTCTCTGCCGGAAGCAACTCGAGCGAGCGTAGCAACGAACTCCGGGCCGACCGAAGATCGGCATCCAACTTCACCGGGGCCGCCAATCGCCCAGCCGGCCTGCAACCTCCGACGGGTGGCACAGCACCCGGCGATCGACACAAACGACAAACAGGAAGCGGGCAAGCTTGATGACTGACACATCCGTCAACGCGATGACTGGCACGTTGACGCGTCAGCGAATCAGAACTCCCCGGGCCGCTGCCGTTGCGGGCATCGTCTTCTCCGTACTGCTCGTTGCCGTGCTGGTCCTGGTACGTCTGGCCGTTCCCAAAGACCCCAACGATGCCGGTGCCTGGTTGACCGACAGCAGCAAACGCGATGCCGTGATCCTCGCCTTGAACCTCTTGCCCTTCGCCGGCATCGCGTTCCTCTGGTTCATTGGCGTGGTCCGAGACCGGATCGGTGAGGGCGAGGACCGGTTCTTCGCCACCGTGTTCCTGGGCAGCGGCCTTCTGTTCATCGCGATGCTGTTCTGCTCGGGAGCGATCGCTGGTGGATTGGTTCTCACCGCGACCGAACTCCCAGCAGCGGACGTCTGGTCCTTCGGGCGCCGCGTGAGTTACACCCTGCTGACCGTCTACTCGATGAGGATGGCGGCAGTGTTCGCCATCTCCACCACCACGCTCGCCACCCGGCTCGGGCTCGCACCACGATGGCTCAGCGTCCTGGGGCTGGGAACCGGCGTCGTGCTGTTGCTCAGCGTCGGGATCGTCCCATGGATCGAAGTGCTCTTTCCGGCATGGGTCTTCATCTTCAGCGTGCACATCCTCGTCGCCTCGTTCCGCACCCCATCTGACCTTGGCGTGGCGGCACCGAACTAGCAGCGACCGCGAACCGGCCCAGGCGCGATCGGTATGGCAGCGCATGCGCGGATCAGCAAGGATGGGAACGCCGTGTGGTTCGCGCACGGGCGGAGAGAAGGAGATCCCGAATGACGAGCTCAATGGACCGGTCCGCGCGCACGATGTTGCCGATTCCTGATCGGCCGGCGCCGGGTTTGACGACGTACGACGCCAAGGACCCGGACACCTCGTTTGCCCCGATCGAACCGCTGTTGCCACCGGTGGGTTCGCCGAACGTGTTGATCGTCCTCCTGGACGACGTCGGGTTCGGTGCGACGAGCACGTTCGGCGGCCCGTGCCGGACGCCGACCGCGGACCGGTTGGCGGCGGGCGGTCTTCGTTACAACCGTTTCCACACCGCGGCCCTGTGTGCGCCGACCCGCGCCGCGTTGCTGTCAGGCCGGAACCATCATTCGGTGGGGATGGGATCGATTACCGAAACGGCGACCTCGGCGCCGGGGAACAGTTCATTGCGGCCGAACACGAAGGCGCCGTTGGCGATGACGTTGAAGTTGAACGGCTACTCCACGGCGCAGTTCGGCAAGTGCCACGAGGTGCCGGTGTGGCAGTCCTCGCCGATGGGACCCTTCGACGCATGGCCATCAGGTGGTGGCGGGTTCGAGACGTTCTACGGGTTCATCGGTGGTGAGAACAACCAGTGGGATCCGGCGCTGTATGACGGCACGACGCCGGTCGAGCCGCCCAAGACGGCCGAGGAGGGCTATCACCTCACCGAGGACCTCGCCGACCGGGCCATCGGTTGGGTGCGCCAACAAAAGGCGCTGATGCCGGACAAGCCGTTCTTCGTGTACTTCGCACCGGGCGCGACACACGCCCCCCATCACGTCCCCAAGGAGTGGGCGGACAAGTATCGGGGCGAGTTCGCCGACGGATGGGACGTGCTGCGCGAGCGCACGCTGGCCAGCCAACAGGAACTCGGTGTCGTCCCCGCCGATACGCAGCTGACGCCGCGTCATGCCGAGATCCCCGCGTGGGACGACATGCCCGAGGAGCTCAAGCCGGTGCTGGAGCGTCAGATGGAGGTGTACGCCGGGTTCCTCGAGCACACCGATCATCACGTCGGTCGGTTGATCGACGCGATCGAGGACCTCGGGATTCTCGACGACACGATCGTCTACTACATCATCGGCGACAACGGCGCGTCCGCCGAAGGCACTCTGAACGGGGCGTTCAACGAGATGGCCAACTTCAACGGGATGGCCGCGTTCGAGACCCCCGAGTTCCTGCTCAGCAAGATCGACGAACTGGGCTCGCCCACCTCGTACAACCACTACGCCGTCGGATGGGCCTGGGCGAACTGCGCACCGTTCCAGTGGACCAAGCAGGTGGCATCCCACTGGGGTGGCACCCGCAACGGGACCATCGTGCACTGGCCCACGGGCATCGAGGAAAAGGGCGGACTGCGTTCGCAGTTCACCCATGTCATCGACATCGCGCCGACGATCCTCGAGGCCGCCGGGCTACCGGAGCCGACCATGGTGAACGGCGTGCAGCAGTCCCCGATGGAGGGCACCAGCATGCTGTACACGTTCAACGAACCCGAAGCCGACGAGCTTCACGACTTGCAGTACTTCGAAATGTTTGGCAACCGCGGCATCTACCACCGCGGCTGGAGCGCCGTGACCAAGCACCGCACCCCATGGGTCATGACCGGAGCAGTGCTACCGGCGTTCGACGATGACGTGTGGGAGCTGTACGACGGTAGTAGCGATTACAGCCAGGCCCACGATCTCGCCGCTGAGCAACCCGAGCGGCTGGCCACGCTGCAGCGCCTCTGGCTCATCGAAGCGGCCAAGTACCAGGTTCTGCCGCTCGACGACCGGGGCGCCGAGCGGCTCGAACCAGGGCTGGCCGGGCGGCCCACGTTGATCCGAGGAAACTCCCAACTGTTCTTTCCGGGGATGGGCCGTCTGTCGGAGAACAGCGTTGTCAGCATCAAGAACAAGTCGTTCTCGGTCACCGCCGACATCGACGTCTCGGAGAGTGGCGCGGACGGCGTCATCATCGCCCAGGGCGGCCGCTTCGGAGGTTGGGCCCTGTACACCAAAGAGGGCACGGCCAAGTTCGTCTACAACGTGCTCGGCATCCAAGAGTTCGCCACCGAAGCCAGCGAGCCCATCGCGGCCGGTCACCATCAGGTGCGCGTCGAGTTCGCTTACGACGGTGGCGGCCTGGCCAAAGGCGGTGATGTGACCCTCTACTACGACGGCGCGCTGGTCGGCACGGGCCGGGTCGGCGCAACCCAGCCGATGATCTTCTCCGCAGACGAGACCACCGACATCGGCTACGAATCCGGCACCACCGTCACCCCCGACTACAGCGCCCACGGCAGCCGGTTCACCGGCAAGATCAACTGGGTGCAGATCGACCTCGGTGCCGACGACCATGACCACTTCATCGACCCCGACGAACGCCTCCGGATCGCCATGGCCCGGCAATAGGGCGGGTTGTTGGCTGTCCGACGGACGGGCGCTACCGAGGATGGGAACCGGTTCGCCGAGGTGGCAGGCGCCGTAACGTCCATACTGTTGCCAACCCATGCCACGACCCGACGATGTCCCTGCAGCAGCCAACTTCGTTCGCGAAGTGGTGATCGCCGACAACGAACGCGGCACCTTCGGTGGACGCGTGCAGACCCGGTTCCCGCCCGAACCGAACGGCTACCTCCACATCGGCCACGCCAAGGCGATCACGGTCGACTTCGGGATCGCCGAGGAGTTCGCCGGACTCTGCAATCTGCGCTTCGACGACACCAACCCCGACACCGAGGACACGAGTTACGTCGAGGGCATCGTGGCCGACCTCGCCTGGCTCGGCTATCCGATCGACGGTGATCCGCTGTACGCCAGCGACTACTTCGAACAGCTCTACGACTGGGCCGAGTTGCTGGTCACCAAGGGCCTGGCGTACGTCGACGAGCAGGATTCCGAGACGATCTCGGCCCAGCGTGGCGGGTACGGCAACGCCGGCACCGAGAGTCCGTTCCGCGACCGATCGGTGCACGAGAACCTCGATGTGTTCCGACGGATGCGCGCCGGGGAGATCGCCGAGGGCGCCGCCGTGCTGCGCGCCAAGATCGACATGCAGCACGAGAACATGCAGATGCGTGATCCGGTGATGTACCGGATCCGCAACGTGCACCATCACCGCACCGGCGACTCGTGGAACATCTACCCCACCTACGACTGGGCGCACGGGCAGAGCGACGCCATCGAGGGCGTCACCCATTCGTTGTGCACGCTCGAGTTCGACAGTCATCGGGCGCTCTACGAATGGTACCTCGGACAGCTTCCGTTGCCGTTCGAGCAACCGCGCCAGACCGAGTTTGCGCGGCTCGAATTGACCCACACGATCACCTCGAAACGGCGCCTCGCGACACTCGTCGACAATGGCACCGTCGACGGGTGGGACGACCCGCGCATGCCGACTCTGCGGGGCCTGCGCCGACGCGGCTACCCCGCGTCGGCGATCACGGAGTTCTGCAACTTCATCGGTGTCTCACGGACGAACAGCCGCCAGCAGATCGAACTGCTCGAATCGTTCGTGCGCACCGAGTTGAACCGCGTCGCGCTGCGCCGGATGGCGGTGCTGCGGCCGCTCAAAGTCGTGGTGATCAACTGGCCGAGCGACGCCGACGGAGCGCCGGTCGTCGAGATGGTCGAGTTGGCGAACAACCCGGAGAACGCCGACGACGGCACCCGGATGGTGCCCTTCACCGGTGAGTTCTTCATCGAGCACGACGATTTCATGGCCGAGCCCGAGCCGAAATACTTCCGACTCTCACCGGGCCGAGAGGTGCGTCTGCGCGGGGCGTTCTTCGTCACGGCGACCGAGTTCGACACCGACGCCGACGGCAACGTGGTCGAGGTTCGGGTCACCTACGACCCCGAGACCCGCGGCGGCAACGCCCCCGACGGTCGCAAGGTGAAGTCCACGATGCACTGGGTCTCGGCCGCTCACGCAGTCGACGCCTCGGTGGCGCTCTACGAGCGGCTTTTCACCGCTGACGTTCCGGGTGAGTCGACCGGCGACCCGTTCGACGATCTCCATCCAGGTTCACGTGAAGTGCTCGTCGACGTGAAGGCCGAACCCGCCCTGGTCGAGGCCGCCCCCGGCCACGTCGTGCAGTTCGAGCGGCTCGGCTACTTCGCCGTCGACGATGACACGCCGATGCTGTTCCATCGCACGGTCGGCCTGCGAGACGAATGGGCCAACATCCAGAAGCGCTCGTGATGTAACGCTGGTGTCTGACACCAGCGTTACACGGGTGTCACGGAGGGTGATGCCTCGGTCGCAGTGGGTGGAGGTACCTTTCTGACGCCATGAATCACGTTGTCGGTCGGATTCTCATCGCGGCGGGAGTACTCATCGTCGCCGTCCCCATCGCAGTTGCGACGAACCCCTCGTTGCCGGCGCAGGCCGCCGCGGCGTCGGTCGGGTGCGCTCCGCAACCCGTCGGCGGGGTGAGCGCCACGCCGGCATTGGTCAGCTACACCGCCATCAACCCGGTACGAATCGTCGACACCCGCAGTGCCATCGGCGGTTTCCGCGGCCCGATCGACAGCGGCTGCACGATCCGCGTCAGCATCGGCTCGGATGTTCCGGCATCGGCGCAGGCGGTCGCCCTGTCGATGACGGCGGTGTCGCTCGAGGCCGACTACTTCACCGTCTATCCATGTGCGGCCGGTCTGCCTCAGACATCGAACCTGAACTCGCGTGCGGGTGTGCCGACGCCGAACCTGGTCGTGGCGATCCCCGACGCCAACCGCGAGATCTGCGTGTTCAGCCATGGTCGCTCCGACCTGATCATCGACCTTGCGGGATGGTGGTCAGATGGCCCCGACCGATTTGCATCGATCGAGCCCGAGCGTGTCTACGACACCCGCCGGCCCGGCTTCACGCCGCTGGCCGCGTTCCGCGTTCGCGAGGTCGTGATCCAGCCAACCACCATCGCCGGTGATGCGACCGCCGCAGTGATCAACCTCACCACCACCAACTCGACGCGTGGCGGATACATGGTGGCATTTCCGTGCGGTCAGCCGGCGCCGCCGTCGTCGAACCTGAACTGGATTGCCGGGGAAGACCGTGCGGTGGCGGCCATCGTGGGGCTCGGACCGGGCCGAACGCTGTGCCTCATCTCCGAGGTGCCGACGAACGTGATCGTCGACGTCACCGGGTACTACGCGCCGGCGCCGGGCTTCGGCCCGAGCGCCTCGCTGCAACCTGACGGTGGACGCCGGGTCGTCGACACCCGAAATGGCGTCGGTGGACCGCGTGTGGCGTTTGCAGCCGGTGAGGTGCGCTCGTTCGACCCCGTCGCAGGACTCGCCAACGCCGACGACGTGTCGGCGGTGATGCTGAACTTCATCTCGACGAACTCGACGGCGAGTGGCTACCTTTCCGTGTTCCCGTGCGGCGGAGCGGTGCCCGACGTCTCCTCGCTGAACTTCACGGCGCGCCAGGATGCCACCAACCTCGCCACGGTGAAGATCGGCGACGGTCGCCGAGTGTGCGTGCTCGCATCGGCGCCCACCGAGGTCATCGTCGACGTGTTCGGAACGATGAACGCTCGCGCGGGCTCGCCGTTCGAGCGACTGACGTTCGACAAGCCCACATGGCCTGCCTTCGACCCGACGGCGACCGACTACGGGATCGAGTGCGGTGCCGGCGGCGGCGTCGCGAACGTGACCATCGGCCTCGGGTTGATGCCATCGACGGACGCGTCGGTCTCCGTCGGCGGAGGAGCTCCCGTTCCGGCGGGCAACAGCAATCTGGCGGTGTCGATGAGAACCGACGAGTTGCTCGTCGTCGCGACGACCCGCCAGGGCGTCGCCCGCAACTACCACTTCCGTTGCCTTCCGACCGACTTTCCGCGCCTCGAGGTGCTCAGGCCGGGCAACCCCACCCCCGGCTGGTACGCCACGACGTTCGGCTTCGTGAGTCCGAGCGGGCCGTACCTCGCGATTCTCGACAGCTACGGCGCTCCGGTCTGGTACAAGAAGACGTCCCGACCGGTGTTCGACCTCAAGCGCCTGTCGGACGGTCGCCTGGCGTTCACCGCGGGAAGGGGCCCATTCGGGGTCGACCCGAACCAGGGGTACTGGCTGAGCGATCTCCAGGGCAACTTGACGGGTCCCCGTCGCACCGCTGGGCTCCCGACCGACCACCACGACTACATCGAGCTGCCGGGCAACGGCGCGGCACTGCTCAGCTATCCGATCGTGTCTGGCATTGACCTGTCGACGATGACGGGTGGCATGGGCACGGTTGGCGACACGATCGCCGACGGCGTGATCCAGGAGGTGAACGCCGCAGGTGATGAGGTGTGGCGCTGGGACATGAGTACGTACTTCGAGCCGTCGTCGTCGACCTTCCCTCTGAACTTCGACCAGTCGCAGCCTCCACCGGCCGGCGTGCCGGGCTTCCCCGATGCCTGGGACGTGTTCCACATCAACTCGATCGACCGGATCAAGTCCCTCGATCCGACCGAGAACGGCGACTACGTCGTGTCGGCGCGGCACATCGACTCGGTGTTCCGCGTCGACCACGCGACCAAACAGGTCGAGTGGACGCTCGGTGGCCCATCGACGTTGGCTGGGCTCGAGCCGCTGGCGATCATCAACGACCCGTACGGTGGTCCGAAGCGACCGCACGATGCTCGCATGGTCGGCAACGTGCTGACGATGCTCGACAACCAAGCCGGAATGCCCGGGCGGCAGTCTCGGGCCGTGGCGTACTCGATCGATCCCGTCACCAAGACCGCCACGATGCTGTGGGAGGTCCGCAATCCGGTGCCGTACACGGGCGACACGCTCGGGAGTGTGCGTCAGGCAGCCGACGGCTCGGTGCTCATCGGGTGGAGTGCGGGCCTGCAGCCGCTCATCGAGGAACTCGCCCCGGACCGAACCCGCCTGATGGCGATCGGACTTCCAGCGGGCGGCAATTCCTACCGCACGTTGAAATACGCGCCTGGCGACTTCGATCTGAACACCCTGCGCGCCACTGCCGGTGGCTCGATCACCGTTCCCTGATCGCTCGCTCCCTGATCGCGAAGGTCAAGCCTGTCAGCCTTCGAAGTACCAGGCGCAGCCGTACTGCTCGGGGTCGCCCCAGCCGACCGAGTCACGCTCAGCGAGCGTCGCGCGATCGGAGAACTTCATCTGGTCGAGCCCCACCGTGACCAGCTCGTCGCCGACGACAATCGAACGCTGCAGCGGGTTCCAGCAGCCCCCTTGGTTCGAGTCGCCGTGGCTGATCGTTCCCCGTGCGGCGAGTTCGCGACCGTTCAGTTCCGCCACCACGGCGCCGCCACCGCCGCCGGTGATGCTCTTGGCCAGGCAGTCGACGGCGGGGCCGCACTCGCCCCAGCCCGGCGAGACCGGCAGCACGATCGTGCCATCGGCCTCCCAGAAGAGGAACGCCTTGTGGTCCCATTCGACCTCGCTCTGACCGCCGATCGGCAACGTGCTGATTCGCTGCGGATTGCTCGGATCGCTCACGTCGAACAGGCTCAACTGGGTGCCGGTGGTGCGACCTTCATCGGTGGCGTCCTGACCGACCCCGAGCAGCAGGCCGTCGCCCACCGGGTGGAGGTACGCCGAGTAGCCGGGGATCTTCAGTTCGCCGTCGAGTACCGGGTTGGCGGGGTCGGACAGGTCGATCACGTACAACGGATCGATCTGGCGGAACGTGACGACGTAGCCGACATCGTCGATGAATCGGACGGCTTGGATCTGCTCGCCCTTGCCGAGCCCGCTGATCGACGAGATCTGCTCGAGGTCGGTTCCGTTCGGACGCAACACATACACAGTGGACTCACTCTGATCGCCGAAGTTGCCCCAGTTGTCGGTGGTGGTCGC
>JBGTEH010000280.1:0-3501 GCA_041747915.1 Ilumatobacteraceae bacterium | reverse complement strand
AGGGCGGCCTCGGTGGTGTCGTCGGCGGGGAAGAACAGTTCGATCGCAAGTTCGTCGAGGGTGACGTCGAGCGGTGTTCCGAACGTGGTCAGCGTGGTGAAGAACGACAACTCGGCGCCGTGCGTGGACAGTACGAACGGTACGAGGATCCTCAACTCATCACCGCCATCGGTGGCGTCTCGACGAATGACCCGCGCGACGTTGGGGTATGCGTGCAGCTCCGACTCGAGTGCAATCAACCCCCCGTCACCGGTGAGCACGATGGTTCGACGCAGTTGACGGAGGAGATATATCGCCCACTCGTCGAAGTTGACCGTGGCGGCGGCGAGACCGTCGGGGTGCATGCACATCCGAAAGATGTTCGGAGTCGGCGCGAGGACATGATCGGGCAGGCCTGCGGTCAGTGCGGTGACCGCATGATTGGTGAGCAGGACGTTCCATTGTCGATCGATGACCACCCCCGGATACGGGTCGTGGAGATCGAGCATGCGTTGCAGCGAGCCGGAGATTCGGCGCATTGCGACGTCGGCGAGTTCACGTTGCGGGTATCTGGGTGCGAAGCCGGCGGCGAGGAGCATCGTGTTGCGTTCACGGAGCGGGACGTCGAGATGCTCGGCAACGGCAAGGACGAGTTCAGGGCTCGGGCGGGACCGACCATTCTCGACGAAGCTCAGGTGGCGCGTCGACACTCCTACGTCGATCGACAAGTCGAGCTGGCTTCGACCGCGTCGATCTCGCCAGTCGCGCATGAGCGGGCCGATCCTCGAGGTGGTTACCACGACGCGACGGTAACCCTCGACGCAGTGCAGGGACATGACGTGTCAGGTCATGTCCACGTGACCTGACGGGTAATCGCCATCGACCGCTGATGAGTGCACGGTTGAGCCATGACAGACACCACCGACACAACGACCCACCTCACCGGCAGCATCGACATCCACCTGGCCGCGTACTGTGAACCCGATCCGACCCGACGCGCTGAACTCGTCGCCTCGGTCTGGCACATCGACGGCGCCCTCATCGACCCGCCGTTCGAGGGCACTGGACACGATGGCATCGCAGCCATGACCGACGTCGTGCTCACCCACTACTCCGGCCACACGTTCCGTCGCACGACTGCCGTCGACACCCATCACCAGTTCGCCCGCTACGGGTGGGAACTGGTGGATACCGATGGAACGCCCGCCGTGAGCGGAACCGACGTCGTCGAGATCGATGACGCCGGCCGACTCGTCCGGATCATCGGCTTCTTCGGCGACCTCCTTCCAGCCTGAAGACGAAGACGGCCGTGGGCGTCCGCATTCGGGAGCTTGACACGCTCGAGGTCGGCTCCTAGTATGCAACCATATGGTTGTAGATCACCCGTTGGGGCTCAGTGACCGTGAGGTGGACCGGATCTTTCGAGCGCTGGCCGACACGACGCGACGCGACATCGTTCGGCGCACACTCGGCGGCGAGGCCTCGGTCTCGGAACTGGCGGGCGCCTACGACATGTCGTTCGCTGCCGTCCAAAAGCACGTCGCCGTCTTGGAGGGAGCGGGTCTTGTGACCAAACATCCCCATGGTCGCGAGCGGATGGTCCGCGGCAACCTTCACGCCATCCAGCGTGCTCAGGCGCTGCTCGAGCGGTACGAGCAGATCTGGCGATCCCGCATCGACCGTCTCGACGAACTTCTCGCCGACACCGACGAATGATCCCGAACAAGGAGAAGGAATACGCATGCCCATCACCTCGGTCGAGAAGGATCTCGACGCACTCACCATGACCGTCGTCGCTGACTTCGCGGCCACGCGCGAGCGATTGTGGGAGGCGTACACCGACCCCCGCCAGATCGAGAAGTTCTGGGGTCCCGTCGAGTGGCCGGCCACGTTCACCCGCCACGACGTGTTCGTCGGCGGACGGTCCGCATACTTCATGACCGGACCGGACGGCGAACGCTCCGCCGGCTTCTGGGAGTTCCTCGCCGTCGACGACGGCAAGTTCTTCGAGGTCCGCGACGGATTCGCCGACGCCGAGGGCCAGGAGAACCCCGCCATGCCATCGATGCGGATGACCTTCTCCTTCGAAGCCACCAACGACGGCTCACGCCTCGTCACCACGACCCATTTCGACTCACTCGATCAACTCGAACAGCTGCTCGACATGGGCATGGAAGAAGGCATGGCGTCGGCCATGGGCCAGATCGATCACGTGCTCGCCGACCTCGAGTCGTTTGCAGCCGGCCGCGGAACCGAACAGCAGATCCTGTCCGACACGCAGGTCCGCGTCTTGCGCATCATTCGCGGCACCGTCGAGCAGGTGTGGCACGCCCACCACGACCCCGCAATGCTGCAGCAGTGGATGCTGGGGCCCGACGGGTGGACCATGCCCGTCTGCGAGACGACGACCGAGGTCGGCGGGGCCTATCGCTACGAGTGGGAACCCGAGGACGCGTCCGAGGAAGGCTCGCCCGGACGATTTGGTTTCGAGGGCGAGTTGCTGGAGTTCGACCCACCACACCGTGCGGTCACGACCGAGCGCATGATCGGAATGGAGGGTCCAGGCAACCGGAACGAGCTGACCCTCACGCCGTCTCATGGCGGCACCTTGCTGACCCTCGTCATCACCTTCCCGAGCGCTGAGCTGCGCGACACCGTGCTCGGTACAGGCATGGTCGACGGGATGGAGACCAGCTACGCCCGCCTCGAAGGCGTGCTCGCATGAGCCCGACCAACCGAGTGACCGCCCCGATCGTCGAACCCGGCACCAAGGTCAAGGGCCCGGCTTCCTACTTCCCGTCGATAGAGACCACCTACGGCCGGCCGATGCAGGAATGGTTCGACCTCGTCACATCCCAGCAGACGGCCGGTTCGTCGCACATGGAGGTCGTGGCGATGCTCAAGGACGAGCACGGCATGGGTCACGGCCACGCCAACGCCATCGTCGCCTACGTCAAGGCTGCGCTCACCACTCCACCGGTGACGTATCAGCCGCCAAGCAAACCCAGATTTCCGCTTCCGTCGTCGAGGGCGATCTCTCGACATCGAGCGAGCGAACCGAACATTCAGCCTGGCGACGTTCGCAGAGCGCAGAGATCGGAGGACCCATTGACGAACCAAGAACACGCCGCCGAGAAGATGACCGTCGGTGCGCACAACACCGCTCACGTCCCGGTGACATTCGACCGATGCGACCACATCGACGGGCCGTTCTTCCACGGGACGAAGTCCACCTTCGAGATCGGCGACCAGCTGGCGCCGGGCCGCGGCTCCAACTTCCACGAGGCCCGCACCTCCAACAACGTCTACTTTTCCGCACTCGTGGAAACCGCTGTCTGGGGGGCGGAGCTGGCCACCGCGCTTGCCGGCAGCGGTGAGCGCGGGCACGTCTACATCGTCGAGCCCACGGGCCCATTCGAGGACGACCCCAACGTGACGAACAAGAAGTTCCCCGGCAACATCACGCAGTCCTACCGGACCCGCCATCCGATGCAGGTCGTCGGCGAGGTGCAGACCTGGGAC
>JBGTEH010000279.1:0-3665 GCA_041747915.1 Ilumatobacteraceae bacterium | reverse complement strand
CTTCTCGGGCGACATCGTCAAGGCGATCGTCGCCGGAGCCTCGACCGTGATGCTCGGGTCGTTGCTGGCCGGCACCGAGGAGAGCCCCGGTGAGATGGAACTGTTCGAGGGTCGCCGCTACAAGAGCTACCGCGGGATGGGGTCGATGGGAGCAATGACCGGCGACAGCCAGGACCGTTATGCCACCGGACAGTCATCGGGCGCCAAGACCGCTGTGGGTGCGGGGAGCAACAAGCTGGTCCCGGAAGGCATCGAGGGTCGCGTGCCCTACGCCGGCCCGCTCGGCGAGGTCGCCTATCAGCTCGTGGGAGGTCTTCGCTCCGGCATGGGGTATGCCGGCGCGGCGACGCTCGATGCACTGCGCGGCGCCCGCCTGATGCGGGTGACGACGGCTGGCCGCGAGGAATCTCATCCCCACGACGTGACCATCACCAAAGAAGCCCCCAACTACCAGCGCTCCTGACACCAGACCCGCCCCTCCAATCCCGAAAAATGCGGTATTGTGCCCGCTGCGCGGGCACAGGACCGCACATTTCGGATCAGGATGTCGACTGGTGCTGACCAAATGCGAAACCACGCGAGGTTCGGGAACGCCCGGGCCGAGGTGTTGGTTGTTGGATCCGATGCTCGACGCGACCCTGCGACCAGTGACCGAACGGTTGCTGGCGCGGGTCACACGGGGACCGATCGGCAGGGTGCACCCGGCGCTGCTGACACTGGTGTCGCTCATCGTTGCGCTGGGTGCAGGTCTGGCGGCGTCCCAGCGATGGTGGGTTTTGGCAGTGTTGCTGTGGTTGGCCAGCCGGGTCGTCGACGGCATCGACGGGGCGGTGGCGCGTGCTCGCGGGACGGCGAGCGACTTCGGTGGTCTGATCGACATGGTCGGCGACACGGTCGGCTACGCGGCCATCCCGCTCGGGATCGCCGTCGGGCTCGACACCCGCAGTGCATGGGTGGCCGTTGCAGTACTGCTGGCGACGTTCTACGTCAACGCCGTCTCGTGGACGTACCTCAGTGCACTGCTCGAGAAGCGGGCGCAAGGCGCTGTGGCCCGTGGAGCACCCACCAGCGTCGTGATGCCGCGCGGCTTGGTCGAAGGCACCGAGACCATCGTCTTCTACACCGTCGCGCTCGTCTGGCCGTCGACCGCTCCCACCGTGTTCTGGGTCATGGCCGTTGCCGTGGCAATCACCGTTGTGGAGCGGATCTGGTGGGCGAGGCGGATTCTGACATGACCGTCACCGAACATCGCGCTCCCCATGAGGGCTCGTCGTCACAGACGATTGTCTGGTTGCAACGCGCCCTCGTCGGTGCGGTCTGGATCGGCGCCATCGTCGCGTGGCAGCTGTATCGGTCATCGACCGATCTGTCGACCGTCGAAGCCGCTCAGCGGTTCATCGACACCGTGGGCAATGCCTGGTGGGGCGTCTTCGCGTACGTCCTCGTCTACCTCGCTCGGCCGATCGTGCTTTTCCCAGCGTCGATCCTGACGATCGTGGGAGGCATCTTGTTCGGTCCGGTGCTGGGCGTCGTCGTGGTCGTGATCGCTGCCAACGCATCAGCGATGATCGCTTACGGCATCGGGAGACTCCTCGGCCGCTCCCCCGGTGTGGCCCTCGACGAGGAATCAACCGTCGACGATCAGTCGTTCGCGCGCCGCTGGTCGACTCGAATGCGCGACAACAGCTTCGAGACCGTACTGATCATGCGGCTGCTGTTCTTGCCGTACGACCTCGTCAACTACCTGTCAGGAATTCTCCGCCTGCATTGGTGGCCGTTCCTTCTCGCCACTGCACTCGGGTCGTTGCCGGGCACCGTGTCGTTCGTGCTGCTCGGCGCCTCGCTCGACCGGGTGGACGCAGGGCTCGGCGGGATCGACGCACGCTCTCTCATCGCCAGTGTGTGCATCTTCGCCGTCAGCGTGCTGATCGCCCGACGGCTGCGGCGACGCCAACCGGAAGCCGCCTCCACCGACCCGACGCACATCGTGACCGAGACGGTGGGCCCCTCGACTCATGGGACGTCCGCATGATCGGTCACGACCCGAACCGTACATATCGGGCAGCGGTGATCGGCGCCGGTTCGGGTGGTCTCACCGTGGCGATCGGGCTCGCCGGATTCGGCCACGACGTGGTGTTGATCGAAGCCGCCGACGTGGGCGGAGACTGCACCAACGTCGGCTGCATCCCATCGAAGGTGCTGCTGCACGCAACGAGGAAGGGCCTCGCCGATCCGTTGGCGTGGGTTCGGTCGAAGCGTGACGAACTGGCCGAACGCGAGGACCGCGAGATGACCGAGGACCCGCACATCCACCTCGTCCGGGGCTGGGCGACGCTGACCGACCGAACCGGACCACACGTGGTCCACGTGACCGTTGGAGACACCGTCCACGAAGTGCGCGCCGAGCACGTGGTGGTGGCGGGCGGGTCGCAGCCGATGTCGGTCGACATCGACGGTCTCGACCCGGCCCGCGTGGTCACCAACAACGAACTCTTCGAGCTCACCGAGGTGCCGTCGTCGCTGGTCATCGTCGGCGGAGGGGCGATCGCCATCGAAATGGCGGTCGCCTTCGCAGCGCTCGGCAGCGGGGTGGACATCGTCGAGATGCAGGACCGCCTCCTGGCGTCCGAGGACCCGCTCATCACCGAGGAGATCGAGCGTTCGTTGACCGCGAGCGGTGTCGGGCTGCATCTCGCAACAACGGTCGAGCGTGTCGACGCAAGCACCGCCCAGTTGTCCAACGGCGCCACCATCGAGGGAGTCGACTGTGTACTCATGGCCGTCGGGCGTCGTCCGCGACTCGACGGCCTCGGACTCAGCGACGCTGGAGTCGAGGCTGACCGATCCGGCGTCGTGACCGACAGATGGGGGCGCACGTCCGTCGACGGCATCTGGGCCGTCGGAGACATCACGGGGTCGACGCTGACCACCCATGGCGCCAATGCGGTCGGTCGCCGCATCGTGCGTGCGATCGCATTGCCGAAGCTGCCCAAGACCGGCCGACCTCGCGCGATCCCCAACGTCGTCTACGGCGAACCCGAGGTGGCCTCCGTCGGCATGACCCTCGCCGAGCTGGCGACGGTTCCCGCACGTTCTCGACTGCGCATCGTGGTCGACTATGCCGACGTCGACCGCGGGTTCACCGACGACATCGACGACGGCCGACTCGTTGTCGACGTCGAGCGATTCACCGGGCGAGTACTTCGCGCCGCGATCGTTGGTCCCGGCGCGAGCGACATCATCGGGATGTTCACGATCGCCATCGATCAGGGCATCGGGCTCCGCAAGCTGTTCGGCACGGTGCATCCGTACCCGTCACACGCCGAGATCGTCCGCGAGGCCGCCGACCAGTTCGCCAAGCTCACGTATCCCAATCTGCACACAGAGTGGTTCGCCATGGCCCGCCACCGCCTCACCCGATCCACACTCCGAAAAATGCGGCCTCGTGCCCGCTGAGCGGGCACAGCGCCGCACATTTCGGGTCGGGAGACGGGTCAGGCCAGTTTTTCGACGAAGGCTTCGAGCTGGCGCAGGTTGCGGCACTCGTAGACGCCGTCGGTGTGGGTGCCGTATTCGCCCACGATCGAGTCGCCGGTGTTCCAGTAGCTGCGCGGTTCGGGATTCAACCAGTACACGTGGCGCGCCTTCTGGGCGATCTCCTTCAC
>JBGTEH010000278.1:0-3973 GCA_041747915.1 Ilumatobacteraceae bacterium | reverse complement strand
CTGACGGATCGCCCAGCGTCTGATGAGCACGGGCAGTCGCCAGGTGTGGCCGCAGTCGGTCAGTGATCGAGTCAGTCGCGGACGCCTGGGTCGATTCGATCGAGAACCTGCTGGGCGACGACGAACGGATCTGGGCTGTTCGTGGTCTCGAACTCCATGTCGTAGATCCAGCCCTCGTGAATCGCGGGCGAGTCGATTGCGATCCCGCCCCATCGTCCGGTGCGACGCTCCCGCTCGATCAGTACGTCGAGTGCGCAGGTGAGCCCGACGGTGAGTGTGGGAACGTCGCCGAGAGCGGCGACGAACTCAGCCTGGTTGTGGCCGGCCGCCGGAGTCGCCACGTGGTTGCCGGCTCGGGCGAGCGCGGCGATCGCGTCGAGGTACCCGCGGTGTAGGCACGGGGCTCGATCTCGCCAGATGAGGTATTCGGTCTGCACGGAGCCGATGTGTTCGGGTTCGTCGAAGATGACCAGTGGCATCGCTGCGAGCCGTTGGAGCGCGATGAGCAGCATCGACTTGCCCGCGCCCGACGGTCCGTTGATGACGACGGCGAATCCGCCGTCGACTCCGTCAAATCGCGCCGGCCGTTCGAACACGTCGAGCGACTCGACGACGGTTGCCGACGAGCACATGAGCACCACACGCCACTGGTCATCGCCGGCGGTGACGACAGCGTCGACGCGGTGACCGTTCACGGCGATCCACTCGATCAACGATCCAGGGCGACTGAGAGGTCGCAGCACCGACGCTGCGCGCTCGGCGTCGACGCGCGGTCCCACGAACTCCACCAACGACCCGTCATCTCGAATCCGATCGAGCATCGATCGCAGGAGCAATCTTCCGTCAGCCGGGCGCTGGTCGGAGCTGCTCGCCGACATCACCTCAGCGTAGGCATGCGCACCAGCCACCGGCGCGACCACCCCCAGTGGAAACGGCTGCGCATCCCACGCCGACGCACTCTGGCGTTCGGCCACAGCGAGGAGTAGTGTCACCACTCATGGTGGCAATCGTCACCACACGGAGCTTGCGGGGGGTGCGCTCGCGGGCGACTCAGACGGGCCAGCCTGCCTGGCCGGAGGTTGACATGGCCCAGCACCACGGTCTCAAGCCGCTGACGGATCTCGATCGCTACTGCCGAGGCGGCCACGCTGCCCAGCGTCCCGACCGCTTCGGTCGAATGTTCCCGGATCTCCCAGCGGCGTACATCCGTCCGCTCGTGTTGCATGATGTGGGCGCACTCGGCGGGCCGATGGACGGTGGGACGAGCGCCAGTCGCACCACGTCCGTTCCGGTGGGGCACGTCATCTTCGGCCAGTTCATCGACCACGACATCACCCTGGACGTCACGTCCAGTTTCTCACGCGTCAACCTGCCCGAACAGATCCGAAACGTTCGGACTCCGACGCTCGACCTCGACTGCGTCTACGGTGCTGGCCCCGAAGCTCAGCCGTATCTCGTCCGCCAGGACGGGCCGACCGCGGGCAGGGCATTGATGGTCGGCGCCGACGAGCAGGGAGCCGACGTGCTGCGGCGCAACGACCTGTACCGCCCGGCGAACAACCGGGCGATGATCGGCGACCCGCGCAACGACGAGAACCGAGTCATCAGTCAGCTCCAGCTGGCGATGATCAAGGTGCACAACGCTCGATGCGACGACGGTCTGTCGTTCGAAGATGCTCGGCGGTGGCTGACGTGGCATTACCAGTGGTCGGTTGTCGACGACTTCCTCGTCACGATGTGCGGACGCCCGGTCGTCGACGACATCTTGAACTGCGGACGCAAGTTCTACTGTCCAGCAGACGATCCGTTCATCCCCGTCGAGTTCGCCGTCGCTGCGTACCGGTTCGGGCACTCGATGGTGCCGATGAAGATCCAGATCCAGCAGGGCAAGCCGTCTGAGGAGTTCTTCGGGCCTGTACTCGGCGAGGGCTTCTCACCGGTCACCGACACGAAGGCCATCGTCGACTGGCATGAGGTCTTCTTCACCTCGGCCGGCCGCAATGTACAGAAGGCGGAAAAACTCAACACCAAGCTGGCGCGCGATCTCCTTCAGCTTCCGTTCATCCCAATTGGACCGCAGAGTTCGCTCGCAACGCGAAATCTGCTGCGCGGCAACAGCTTCCTCCTTCCGGGAGGCGACAAGATCGCCGAGCACATGAGTCGTCCGGCGGCGGAGATCAACAAGGTGATGGGGAAGATCGACACGATCTCCGGTGGAGCGATCACCCAGGGTGCGCCGTTGTGGCTCTACCTCCTCGCCGAGGCCGAAGTGATCGGTCGGGAGACCACACCAGGGCAGTTCGACAAGGCGGAAGGCCTCGGGCCGGTCGGTGCCCGGATCGTCGCGGAGGTGATCATCGGGCTCCTCGAACTCGACGAACACAGCTTTCTCGGATCGAACCGCAACTGGAGTCCCGATTCCGGGATGGAGAGCATCGGTGAGATCGTCGCGTCGGTCAACTCCCTCGACCTTTGACGAGCTCGATCTCAGATGAGACCGAGCTCGGAAACGGCGTCGCGCTCGCTGACGAGTTCGTCGGCAGTGGCATCGATCTTGGCGCGACTGAAGTCGTCGATCTCGAGGCCCTGGACGATCGAGTAGTCACCGTCCTTGCACACGCACGGGAACGACGAGATGATCCCCTCGGGCACGTCGTAACTGCCGTCGCTGACCACCGACATCGAGACCCAGTCACCATCGGGGGTGCCCAGCGTCCAGTCACGAATGTGATCGACAGCGGCCGACGCAGCCGAGGCGGCCGAGGACGCCCCCCGTGCATCGATGATCGCCGCACCCCTCTTGGCGACCGTGGGGATGTAGGTCGAGTCGTACCATTCGTGATCGCCCACGGCGTCGTACGCACGCGTGCCGTTGACCTCGCAGTGGAAGAGGTCGGGATACTGCGTGGTGGAGTGGTTGCCCCAGATGGTCATCTTCGTGATGTCGTTGACCGACACGTCGAGGCGCTGCGCGAGCTGCGTCTTTGCCCGATTGTGATCGAGACGCGTCATCGCCGTGAAACGGCGCGGATCGAGGTCGGCCGCATTGCGCTGCGCTATGAGGGCGTTCGTGTTCGCCGGGTTGCCGACCACGAGAATCTTCACCGCCGGCGTGGCCGAGCGCGACAACGCCTCACCCTGTGGCTTGAAGATGCCCCCGTTGGCCGACAGGAGATCCGCTCGCTCCATGCCGGCCTTGCGCGGCATCGAGCCGACGAGGATCGCCACATCGACATCGCCGAATGCCGTGTCGGCGTCGTCGGTGCACACCACGCTGTCGAGCAACGGGAATGCACAGTCGTCGAGTTCCATCCGGACGCCTTCGAGCGCGCCGAGCGCTGGCGTGATCTCGAGCAGTTGGAGGGCGACCGGAGTGTCCGGCCCGAGCATCGAGCCCGAGGTGATTCGAAAGAGGATGCTGTAGCCGATCTGGCCTGCAGCACCGGTCACGGCGACACGAACGGGAGTGGTCATCTCCCGAGCGTAGGCCCGCACGCCTGACCGCCCCAAGTGCGCGGCCGGTCAGATCTGGCCGAGAACCTTGCCGATCATGTCGGCGTAGAAGTTCTGGCCGGACTGGGTGAGGTGGATGTTGTCATCGTAGAAACACCGACCCTCGCAACCCGCCGAGATCGCCTCCCAGTCGATCACGGTGACGTTGGGATGCGTCGCCGGAGTCCCCCTCAGCCGGGCGTTGTTGTCGGCGATCCAGCCGCGTTCGGCCTTGCCCGTCACGAGGATCACAGTGGGCACGGTCGCCACCGTCGCCAACATCGCATCGAGGGTTTCCTGGCTGAACGGACCGTTCGTGCCGAGGTGGATCACCACCACGGATCCGAAGGTTCCGTTGTCGCGCAGCGCCGCCATCGTCGGCACGAAATCCTTCATCTGGCGACTCACGATCGCGTCGACCTGGAAACCGCGCGCCTGGAGTTCTTCGGCGGCGCCGAGCATGACCGAGTCGCCGAGCGCA
>JBGTEH010000277.1:0-5281 GCA_041747915.1 Ilumatobacteraceae bacterium | reverse complement strand
GTTCTGCGAGGTCGTCACGCGATCGGTGATCGCGCCGCCCTGCTCGACCCGCACGACCTCGGGGCCGAGCGCGTTGGCCACCCAGACGCCGCCCGACGCATCCGCCGAGGTTCCGTCGGGTGCCACGAACGAACCGTCAGCGCCGACGAGTGACGCCCACGTCCTTCGGTTCGAGAGCGAACCGTCCGCCGCCTTGTCGAAGGCGGTGAGTTCGAGCCCGAGGGTCTGCGCCACGACGAGCGTCGATCCGCCATCGAGCACCACGACGCCGTTGGGGAACGCCAGATCATCGGCCGCCACGCTCACCGAACCGTCGGGATCGACCCGCGCCAGCACCGCGGTGTACGGGTCTCGGTCGCTCGCCATCGCGCCGAGCAGACCCTCGGCTCCCATCGACTCGATCTTCTCGTCGAGATCGAACCCGAAGTTGCCGACATACGCACGGCCGTCCGCATCGACGAGCATGTCGTTGCAGTGGAACGTCGCGACTCCACTCAGGTCGGCGTGTTCCACGACGGTTCCGTCGGGCTCGCGTCGCATGACCCGGCGTGACAGCATCGCCACGAACAACAGACGTCCGTCGGGCAACCACCCGAGCCCCGACGGCCTCTCGTCGTCGCCGACGGTGACCTCGGTGCGCACGTCACCGTCGATGCCGACGCTGCAGATCTCGTGCGCGTAGAAATCGCTGAACCAGAACCGGTCGTCGTGCCAGCGCGGGCCCTCGCAGAAGTACCGGCCCTCGACCAGAATCGTCGTGTCCATCATGTTCCCCTCTCGTTCGAACGCCAGTGTGACAGCTGCGCAACATCGAAGTCGACGGCGGCAGTTCACACGCCGTTCACAACCGGGCAACGACTGCGCAACTCGACGCTGCGACGATTCCGCCTGCCATCGGGCGACGCCGTAGGTTTGATCGCCCGTACCCCTAATCATGTGGACGAATTGAGGACAACTGTGGTTTACAAGGCCGAGTACATCTGGGTCGACGGCACGATGCCGACCTCCAAGCTGCGTTCGAAGACGAAGGTCATCGACGACGGCGAAGAGCCCGGCATCTGGGGCTTCGACGGATCGAGCACCAACCAGGCAACGGGCGACAAGAGCGACTGTGTGCTCAAGCCCGCAGCGATCTACCCCGATCCGATCCGCGGGGGCGACGACGTGCTGGTGATGTGCGAGGTGATGCTCGTCGACGGCAAGCCGCACCCCACCAACACCCGCAACGCTGCGGCACGAACGGCCAAGAAGTACAAGAAGCACGAGCCGCTCTTCGGCATCGAGCAGGAATTCACCCTCATGAAGAACGGCCGTCCGTACGGCTTCCCACCTGCGGGCTACCCCGAGCCGCAAGGCGGCTACTACTGCGGCGTGGGTGAGGACGAGATCCACGGTCGCCCGCTCGTCGAGGACCACCTCGAAGCGTGTCTCGCGGCAGGCCTGTCGATCTCCGGCATCAACGCCGAGGTCATGCCAGGACAGTGGGAGTTCCAGGTGGGTCCGCTCGGCCTGCTCGAGGTCGCCGACCAACTGTGGGTGGCGCGCTGGTTGCTGTACCGGATCGGCGAGGACTACGGCATCGCCGCGACGCTCGACGCCAAGCCCGCCAAGGGCGACTGGAACGGCGCCGGAGCGCACACCAACTTCTCCACCAAGGAGATGCGCGAGGACGGCGGCTACAAGTACATCGAGGCCGGTTGCAAGGCGTTGGGCGAGAAGACGCAATTGCACATCGACAACTACGGCACGGGCATCGAGGATCGCCTCACCGGGGCCCACGAGACCCAGCGCTACGACCAGTTCAGCTACGGCGTGTCGGATCGCGGCGCGTCGATCAGGATTCCGTGGCAGGTGGCCGTCGACAAGAAGGGCTACCTCGAAGACCGTCGCCCGAACGCCAACATCGACCCGTACACCGTTGCCCGCCTCATGGTGGAGACGATCTGCGGCGCAATGAAGTGAGCCGGTGAGCGTCGTCCCTGCGGCGACATCACCGACCACTCCACCTCTCACAGGTGCAGGGCGGGGGCTTCGGCTCCCGCCCTGTCGCTTTCCATCGCGATCCACGAGAGAATTGAGGAATGACCGAAATGCTGGACCAACAGCGTGACTACGTGCTTCGCAGCGTCGAAGAACGCGGCGTCCGTCTGGTGCGACTGTGGTTCACCGATGTGCTCGGCACCCTGAAGAGTCTGGCGATCTCGCCGGCCGAACTGGAGAATGCCCTCGAGGACGGCATGACCTTCGACGGGTCTTCGATCGACGGCTTCTCGCGCGTGCAGGAGGCCGACGTGTTGGCCATGCCCGACCCCGACACATTCGAGCTGCTCCCGTGGGGCGACCCCAAGGTGCCCGAGGCACGCATCTTCTGCGACATCCACCATCTCGACGGCACACCGTTCGAAGGCGATCCCCGTCAGGTACTGCGTCGACACGTGAAGGACGCGCACGACGCCGGGCTCACGTTCTATGTCGCCCCCGACGTGGAGTTCTTCTATTTCGAGCCGCTCGTCGCCGGCCAGCCCCCCGTGCCGATCGATCAGGGCGGCTACTTCGACCTCACCACCAGCGACGTGACCGGCGAGTTGCGCAAGCAGACGATCCGCACACTCGAGGCGCTCGGCATCCCCGTCGAGTACAGCTTCCACGAGGACGCTCCCGGCCAGCAGGAGATCGACCTGCGCCACACCGACGCTCTGACCATGGCCGACAGCATGATGACGTTCCGCCTCGCCGTACGTGAGGTCGCCTCGCATCACGGTGTGCACGCCACCTTCATGCCGAAGCCGCTCGAAGGGGTACAGGGTTCGGGGATGCACGTCCACCTGTCACTGTTCCGCGGCGACGACAACGCGTTCTACGACGCGGACGACGCGTACCACCTGTCGCCCACGGCCAAGGCCTTCATGGCCGGCATGTTGCATCATGCCGCCGAGATCACGGCGGTGACCAACCAGACCGTGAACAGCTACAAGCGGCTCGTGCCCGGTTTCGAGGCTCCCGTGCACATCAGCTGGGCCCGCAACAACCGCAGTGGCCTGATCCGGGTGCCCATTCCGAAGCGGGGCAACCCGGTCGCCACCCGCATCGAGTACCGCTCGGCCGATCCCGCCTGCAACCCGTACCTGGCGTTCAGCCTGATGCTCGCGGCCGGCATGCGCGGCGTTCGCGAAGGGTACGAGTTGCCCGACGAGGCCGACGCCAACCTGTTCGAGATCGGCGACGACGTGCTCACCAAGCTCGGTGTGCGACAGCTCCCGCAGTCCCTCAACGATGCCCTTGCGGTGATGGAGCAGTCGACGCTCGTGCAAGAGGCGCTCGGTGAGCACATCTTCGAGTGGTTCCTGCGCAACAAGCGCAGCGAGTGGCGGGCCTACAAGACGCAAGTGACGCCGTTCGAGCGCGATCGTTACCTCGGGGTGCTCTGAGCGCACCATGGCGATTCGTGACTCGATGCTCGCCGTCGTTCCCGACCCCGCTGCGCCCGAACTCGCGCGGACGCTCGACCTTGCGGGCTACTCGTGGAAGGCCGTCTCTGCGGCGGAGCCCGCCGCCGAACACGAACCGTCCACGGGCTGGGCCGGCGCGATCGTCGACGTCACCACCGACGCCGAGGGTGGCTGGGCGTTCCTGCGCAGTATCCGCAAACAGAACGCCCAGACGATCCCCGTGATGATCCTCGTCGGAGGCGCCCAACTGTCCGATCTCAAGCATCGCGACGAACTGTTCGACGACTTCTGCCTGTCGCCGTTCCATCCCGCCGAACTCGAGGCTCGCCTGCGCCATCTGCTCGCCACCGACATCGACCTGCACCGCGCCGACCTCGTCGAGTACGGCGAGCTCACACTGAACCTCGAGACCTACCAGGCAGCGATCGCCGGTCGGCCACTCGACATGACCTACATGGAGTACGAACTGCTGAAGTTCCTCGCCCAGAACCCTGGCAAGGTCTTCACCCGCGAGATGTTGCTCAGCCGGGTGTGGGGCTATGAGTACTACGGCGGAGCCCGCACGGTCGACGTGCACGTCCGACGTCTGCGCGCCAAGCTCGGCGAGGAACACGCCAACCTCATCCAGACCGTCCGCTCGGTCGGCTACCGGTTCGGCCAGTCCCGCTGGGACACGTAACGCTGGTGTCAGACACCACCGTTACATCAGCGGGTCTCTCAGCGTCCCAGGAATGCCCGCACGGTGTCGGCGACGACGAATGCGAACACGTCGGTGCCGTCGTCGGTGGGGTGTACGCCGTCGTTCGTCAGCACGCCGTCGGCGATGGCGAACTCGCTCCACGGCGCGACCACGCTCTCGCCGCGCCGCACCACACGATCACGGATGATGCTGTTGACGATGTCCTGTTGATCGGCGCGATCGCGGTAGTACGCGTCGACCCAGACCACCGGTGACTCGTCGGGAACTGCGTCGAGCACCTCGTTGACAGCGGCGGCGATCTCGTCGGCGCTCGAGTCCTGACCGATGTCGTTGGTTCCGAGCGCCACGACCCACAACTCGTTCGCATGATCGTCGGAGCCACCGGCCATGAACTCAGCGACCGTCGCGCCGCTCGGGTTGCTGCCCGACGAGACGGCCATCCGCTTGCCGTTCTCGGCCTGGATGTCGACGTCCAGACCGAGCCCCTCGAAGCGTTCCTCGAGTGCCGCCGTCGATCCCTTGGTGATCGAGTCTCCGATCATCACGATCGAGTCGATGGCTGCCGCCTGCTCGACCACCGATCCTGCGGCTGCGAGTGCGCCAGGATCGCCATCGACGTCGAGGACGAGCCCGCTGTCCCGAGCGTCGACCGCAGTCGCACGCTGGCCCTGTGTCTGCGCACAGGCGCCGAGCGCGCTTGCGGCGACGACCGCCGGCGCAACGACGCGCAGGATCTGCAACCGAACGATTCTCACCCGATCAGTCTGGTCAGTTCCGTGTTGTCCGCGGCGTCACTGCCGCGGCTCGCGTCAGTGCCAAGTGTCACGCTGCAGGATCTTGCGACGATCTACCGAGGGTTGTGGCGGGGGTTGTGGCGGGGGTTGTGGCGGCGTCAGATGCGCTGCATCTGAGTCGCCAGCCGGTGATGGGCAGCGAGCATCTCACCTGATCGCGTCGAGACGAGCGCGCCGTCACGAACGACCGGGCGACCGTGCACCACGGTGTGACGCGTCGACACCGGACCACAGCGCAGCCACGCCTCCACCGGATCCGCGAGCGCCCCGGCGAACGACGGCCCGGTGAGTGGCCACACGGCGATGTCACCGACAGCACCCACCGTGAGCGTGCCGAT
>JBGTEH010000276.1:0-6468 GCA_041747915.1 Ilumatobacteraceae bacterium | reverse complement strand
CCGGTTGACTACGGTCGAGACGTGCCCACCGCGCTGCTCTCCGTGTACGACAAGTCAGGCATCGTCGAGTTCGCTCGTGCGCTGCACGAACTCGGTTGGGACCTCGTGTCGAGCGGTGGCACCGCCCGTGCGATCGCCGAGTCGGAGATCCCGGTCACCGATGTCGCGGAACTGACCGGGCTCCCTGCCATCCTGGGCCACCGCGTGGTGACGCTGCACCCGAAGATCCACGGTGGAATCCTCGCTGACCCGACCGACGCCGAACACGTTGCAGACATGGAGCATCACGGCATCGAGCCGATCGACCTCGTCGTGGTGAACTTGTATCCGTTCTCGACCGATCCGGGCATCGAGCTGATCGACATCGGCGGGCCGGCGATGGTGCGAGCCGCGGCGAAGAACCACGCCCATGTCTGCGTTGTGGTCGACCCGGCCGACTACGAGAGCGTGCTGGCCGACATCCGCACCGACGGCGCGATCTCGGGCGTCACTCGCCGCGATCTCGCACGGACAGCGTTCGCGCACACCGCTTCGTACGACGCGGCGATCGTCACCTGGTTCGACGAAACGGCACCAGCGGGCGACGTCGCCTCGGCCCTGCCGCCGTCGATCCACCTCGCGCTCGAACTCGCCCAACTGCTTCGCTATGGGGAGAATCCCCATCAACAAGGCGCCCGCTACCGCCAGGCGGGTGCGGCGAGCTGGTGGGACTCGATGACGCAGCACGGCGGCAAGGAACTCAGCTACCTCAACGTGTTCGACACCGAGGCGGCATGGCGACTCGTCCACCGCTTCGACGATCCAGCGTGTGTCGTCGTCAAACATGCGAACCCGTGCGGTGTCGCCGTCGCCGACGACATCACCGAGGCGTACATCCGGGCGAACGCCTGCGATCCGGTGAGCGCCTTCGGCGGGATCGTGGCGGCGAACCGCACCGTCACCGCCGAGATGGCGAGTGCCCTCGGCGACGTGTTCACCGAGGTCGTGATCGCCCCGGACTTCGAACCCGAAGCGCTCGAGATCTTCGCCGCCAAGAAGAACCTCCGTGTCATGTCGGCCAACGCGGCTTCGCCACTGCCGTTCGACGTCCGGCCGGTGGATGGTGGACTGCTCGTCCAGCAGCCCGACACGATCGCAGGACGCAGCGCTGACTGGCGAGTGGTGACCACGACTCAGCCGACCGACCAGCAGTGGGCCGACCTCGAGTTCGCTTGGCAGGTGTGCGCAGCGGTGAGCAGCAACGCGATCGTCTACGTGAAGGAGCTGCAGGCATTCGGCATCGGGGCCGGCCAGCAGAATCGGCTCGACTCGGCGCGGATCGCAGCGCGACGATCAGACGGACGAGCGCAGGGCGGGGCGTGTGCGAGCGACGCGTTCTTCCCGTTCCGCGACGGCCTCGACGAGGCCGCAGCTGCCGGGATCGCGTCGGTCATCCAGCCCGGTGGCTCGGTCCGCGACGACGAAGTGATCGCCGCGGCCGATGAACACGGCATCGCCATGGTCTTCACCGGGCAACGACACTTCCGCCACTGACTCGCGATTGGGATCCGACCCGATCACGGATTTCGGTGGCCAGTTCAGGGTGGTTGCGGTCGATAGCTTGGTCGGATGGCCCGGATTCCGACGCTGCTGGAGCAGCGCCGAACGCTGTCGTTCGAGTTCTTTCCGCCCAAGACGGCCGGTGCGCACATGACGCTCGGCCACACTGTCGCCGCGCTCGAGGCGTTGCGGCCCGACTTCGTGTCGATCACCTACGGCGCCGGTGGTTCGGATCGGCACCGAACTGGCGATGTCGTGGAGTGGATGCGCGTCGAGACCCCGTGGGTGCCGATGCCCCATCTCACGTGTCGCGGCCACGCACGCCACGATGTCGTCACGCTGCTCGACACCTATCAGCAACTCGGTATCGAGAATATTCTCGCGCTCGGTGGAGACCCTCCGGCCGACGGTCGCGACGAGGCGGGGGACTACCACTACGCGATCGAACTCCTCGAGGATGTCGTCTCCGCCGACTGCTTCGCCGTCGGCGTCGCAGCCCATCCCGAAGTGCACCCGCGTTCACCCGACCGCGCCACCGACCGCCGCCACCTCGCCGACAAGCTGTCGATCGCGGACTTCGCGCTCACGCAATTCTTCTTCGAGGCTGAACACTGGGTGCGCCTCGTCGATGAACTGGCGGCGCTCGGCATCGACAAGCCGATCCTTCCGGGAATCATGCCGATCTCCAACAAGCCGCAGGTCAAGCGCATGGCCGACATGAGCGGCGCCGCGCTGCCGGCGTGGCTGGCCGACCGTCTCGACGCCACCGATGACCCCGACGAGATTCGTGCGATCGGGATCGACGTCGCCACGCAGTTGTGCAGCGATCTGATCGACGCGGGCACGCCTGGCCTTCACCTCTACGCACTCAACCGGCCCGACTCCGTCGTCGCGATCTGCGAGAACCTCGACCTTGCGGGATCCTGACCCGACGTGAGCAGCGACGCCTCTACTGCGCCCACGCGCGCCGACACCCGCCCGACGCAGCGCATCGGCATCCCCTGGGGCAGGGGACCCGACACATCGACCTCCACACCGTCGACCCACGCCGCCGAGATCAGCCGGGTCCCCTACCTCCCCGGCCTCGACGGGATGCGGGCGCTCGCGGTGATGGCGGTGATGGTGTACCACGCCAACGCCGACTGGCTGCCCGGCGGTTACCTGGGCGTCGAGGTGTTCTTCGTCATCTCCGGATATCTGATCACGCTGTTGTTGATCTCGGAGAAGGAACGCACGTCGACGATCGACATGAAGCACTTCTGGTACCGGCGCGCACGGCGCCTGCTTCCGGCGCTGTTCACCATGCTGATCGCGATCTCGATCTGGACGGCACTGTTCGATCGCGACGCGCTCGGCAAGTTGCGCGGCGACGTGATCGCGGCGTTGTTGTACGTGTCGAACTGGTACCAGATCTGGACCGGCGCCGGATACACCGCCAGCAACGAGTTCGCCCCTTTGCGTCACCTCTGGAGCCTCGCCGTCGAGGAACAGTTCTACATCGTCTGGCCGCTCGTGATGTTCGCCCTCCTGAAGGGCGGAAGCCGCCACGTGGCTGGGCTCAGCCGCTGGCTGGTCGGCGTCGCCCTGTTGATCACGCTCGTCACGGCGCTCGTCTACACCTCGGGGCCGATCGGCACGCCAGAGGTCACGCCCGACGCGTACTGGTCGGTGTTCGGTCGCGAGATCTCGAAGTTCGACTGGTCGTACCTCGGCACCTTCAGTCGGGTGGCGGGTCTGCTCCTCGGCGCGGCGTTCGCGATGATCTGGCGGCCGGTCGCTGTGATGCGTGGACCGCTACGCACGAAGGGACATCTCCTCGATCTCGTCGCTGTCCTCGGTTTCGTGATCCTCGCTGCGATGGTGTGGTGGATGTGGCTGATCGGCCCATCGGGTGGCAACCCGTTCCTCTTCCGGGGTGGGTTCATCCTCTGCGCGGTCGCCACGCTGATGATGATCGCCGCCGTGACGCACGAGCGCGCGCACACGTCGCGGGTCCTCAGTGTCGGAGTCCTGTTGTGGATCGGCACGCGCTCGTACGGGCTGTACCTCTACCACTGGCCGATCTACCAGATGATCCGCGGTGTCGCCGGGGTGCACCTGAGCGTGTACGAGTTCGTCTTCGCGATGATCGCCACGGTGATCGTGACCGAAATCTCGTACCGCTTCATCGAGACACCGATCCGTACAGGCACCGTGCGAGAGTCGTGGCACCGCCTGCGTCGGTCGCCGTCGCCGGGTGTTCGCAACGCTGTGGTCGGCGCCGGCGTCGTGTTCGCCATCTTCGGCGTGTTCGCCGGTGTCAGCCTGGCCACCGCCGATGTCGTCGAGAACGAAGTGCAACAGATCCTCGACGACGCCGAAGGGGCGACGTGCGACGTCGTCAACGACGCCGATTGCGATGGTGTCGACGACGCGACGGCGTCCGCCGTCCCGAACTCTCAGGCGCCGACCGACACTGCCGCAACCGACCCGGCGGGGTCGGTTGCGGTCGCTCCGCCGGTGTCCGCCGAAACCACCACAACCACGACGATTCCATCGGTACCGATCGCGAAACTTGCGCTCGGTGACTCGGTCATGCTCGGCGCTGCCAGGCAGTTGACCGACAGCGGGTTCGCTGTCGATGCCGTCGAGAGTCGCCAGTTCTCCGACGGCGTGGCGACCATCCAGCAGCTGAAGGAACAGGGTCGCCTCGGCGATGTCGTCGTGATCCACCTCGGTACCAACGGCGACATCGGGCCGCAGGACATGGCCACGATGATGGAGACGCTCGCCGACGTCGATCAGGTCCTGCTGGTGACGGTCGACGTCGACCGTGCGTGGACCGCGAGCAACAACGGCTTGATCTACGACGCGGTGAACACCCACCCCAACGTCTCCCTGCTCGACTGGGCAGGCAACAACGACGCATGTCCAGGGGATTGTTTCGCCTCGGACGGGTTCCACCTTCGCCCCGATGGACAGGCGTACTACACCGCGCTGGTCAACGGTGCCCTCCAGGCGCCCGCCTGACGATCTCGCTGCGCCTGCCGGCGAATTCTTGACAGAGGCATGACGCCATCGGGATGGGCCCTGCGGCGATACTGGACGGTCCATGTCGACGCTCGCCCCGCCACGGGGCATCCCCTCTGCTGCTGACGACAGTACGTACATCAGTCGGGTCCCGTATCTCCCCGGGCTCGACGGCATGCGGGCGCTCGCCGTGGTGGCGGTGATGCTGTACCACGCCAACAGCGACTGGCTGCCGGGAGGCTTCCTCGGCGTCGAGATCTTTTTCGTCATCTCCGGCTACCTGATCACGCTGCTGCTGATCTCCGAACGCGAACGCACGTATCAGATCTCGCTGCGCAAGTTCTGGGCGAGGCGAGCGCGTCGTCTCCTCCCAGCGTTGTTCACGATGATGGCGTTGGTCGTGCTGTGGACGGCGCTGTTCAAGCCTCGATCGCTCGGACAACTTCGGGGAGACGTGATCGCCGGGCTGCTCTACGTGTCGAACTACTACCAGATCTGGGTCGGCCAGGGCTACACCGCGGCGGGCGACTTCGCGCCGCTTCGCCACTTGTGGAGCCTGGCGGTGGAGGAGCAGTTCTACGTGCTCTGGCCGGTCGTGATGGTCGTACTGCTCGGACGCTCAGGCACTCGCCGGGTGGCCGACGTGAGTCGCTGGCTCTTCATCGCAGCCCTCGCGATCACGGTGGTGGTGGCACTGCTGTTCTACCCGGGCCCGACCGGCGACCCAGCGGTCACCCCCGACGCCTACTGGTGGATCGGTGACCGCCCGATCGGGCGGATCGACACCCTCTACCTCGGCACGATTTCGCGCCTGCCGGGGATCATGTTGGGCTCGGCGTTCGCGATGGTGTGGCGGCCACTGGCGATCGTTCGGGGGCCGATGCGTTCGAAGGGTCGCCTCTTCGACGTACTCGCCGTGCTGGCGCTGGTGTTCCTCGGCTGGATGTGCTGGAACACCTACCTGACGACGCCGGCCGGCGCCGATCCGTTCCTGTTCCGAGGTGGGCTCCTGCTCACCAGCCTGGCGACGATCGTGGTGATCGCCGCTGTCACCCATCGCGGGTCGTCGGCGAACAGACGGCTCGGCGGCTCGGTGCTGGTGTGGGTGGGGTTGCGATCGTACGGTCTGTACCTCTACCACTGGCCGATCTATCAGATGTTCCGGGGCATCGCCGGCAACAAGCTGTCGCTTCGGGAGTTCGTGCTTGCCACGATCGTCACGGTGATGGTGGCCGAGGCGTCGTACCGACTCATCGAGATCCCCATTCGTTCCGGTCGAGTCAAAGCGTGGCGACATCGCGTGCGCAAGCGAACGGCCATCGGACCGAAGATCGTGCTCACCACTGCGATCGGCGCTCTGACGGTTTTCGGACTCGCACTCGGGATGATGTTGGTGCGGGCGCCGCTCGAGCAGAACGAGATCGCCGAGGCGCTCGATGCCGGCACCGAGTTCACGACGAACCTGCTCGACGTCGATGAGATCCCGGTCGCATCGACGACCACGACCACCACAACGACCACCACCACGACGACGATCGCGGTGCCGACGATTTCGCTCGATCCGGTGCTCGATCCCGTGCTCGGTGAGACGTCCGAAGGTGCGACCGACAACTCGACGCTCGCCCCCACTGAGCCCCCGCCGACCGACGCTCCCGAGCCGACGGTGCCGAGCATTCCGGCTCCGACGGTGGCGCCGGTGACGCAGCTCGGAGTGGTCAGTTCGCTCGACGGCGTGACGCCTTTGACGGTGTCGCCCCCGACGTTCGGCTTCCCGCTCGTTGCGCTCGGCGACTCGGTCATGCTCGGCGCCGCCGAAGAACTCCAGGCGCGCGGTTTCCAGGTCGACGCGATCGTGAGTCGCCAGATGAAGGATTTCGTGCCGACGATGGCGGCGCTGCGCGACAACGGAACCTTCGGATC
>JBGTEH010000275.1:0-25911 GCA_041747915.1 Ilumatobacteraceae bacterium | reverse complement strand
GCACCCGCGAGGCGAGCGCCTCGGCCTCGTCGAACCGGCCCTGGAAGTACTGCACGTAGGCGAGAAGTCCGGAGGCCCAGCCGCTGCCAGCTCCGTCGCCCAACAGATCGAAGTCTTGAGCGGCGGTCAACAGGCGCCGTTCGGCGAGTTCGGTGTCGCCAGACAGGAATGCGACCCACGCCTGATGCTGGCGAACCCACGCTTTACCTCGACGGTCATTCAGGCGAACCGACAATGCCTCGGCCTCACCGAGCAGCCACTCCGCGTCGTGCAACGAACCGCCGAACACCTCCGCGAAGCCGCGCTCGCGCAACGACGCGGCCAGTTCGATGTCATCGCCGAGTTCACGGAAGATGTCGACGCTCGCGCCCAGTTCGAGACGCGCCGCCGGCAGATCGCCGTCGCGCTGATGCAAGATGCCCAACAATCGCCGCGCCGTTGCCTCGTGACGACGATCTCCCGCAGCCAACGAGGCTTCGAGCGCATCGAGCGCATCGGCTCTCGCCGACTCGACCGAACGGCGCTCGACCTGCGCGAGCGCTCGCAGCAACAGCAACTCGCGCGCCAATTCGGCATCGTCGACGCCGAGATCGAGGGCCCGTGTGGCATGGCGACGCGCCTGGTTGAACGCGCCCACGTCGATCGACCGCTGAGCTGCATCGCGCAGTAGCACGACCGCCTGGCTGGCAATGTCGTGGGCAACTCCGGGCACGGGTCCGATCTCGGCAACGAGCTCCGCCGCGCACGCCGCGTGATGGGCGATCTGATCGAGTGGCACAATCGGCGAACGTGCCATCACCGCGGCCGTCCCGGCGTGGCGCTGGGCCCGTACCAACTTGGTGAGAGTCTGATACGCCACCTCGCGAACCACGTCGCTCCGGAACCGCCAGCTCTCGCCGTCCAGCTCGATCAGTCCGTCGTCGGCCAACGCGGCGACATCGGCGTGTGTGAAGTCCTGCTTCATCTCCGCCGCGAACGTGGCGAGCGCGTCGACGGGCCCACCCGTTCCGAGTACCGCTGCGTTGTCGAGAATCGCTCGCCGCGCCGCTGGGAGACGGTCGAGGCGCGCCGCGATGAGTGCTCGAAGCGAGCCGGGCAGTGCCGTGCTCGTCGGGTTCGCCCTCGACAGCTCGGCAAGTTCGGTGAGGAAGAGCGGATTGCCTCCACTGCGCTCGTACAGCTGGTCGACGAATTCGTCGGTCGCCATCTCGCCCACGATCAACGCCACGAGGCGCGCCGCCTCTCCGCGTTCGAGGGGGTCGAGCGGCATCCGCACCGTGATCGGATGGTCGACAGCGGGTGGCCACGCCAGATCGGCGTCGTCGCGTTGGGCCGTCACGATCAGGAGCGCGCGATCCGCGACCGACCGGGCGATCCGTTGCAACAACTCGATGATGAGAACATCGGCCCACTGCAAGTCGTCGATCCACAACACCACCGGCCCGGTGGCCGTGCGCCGCCGCAGTCCGTCGACGATGTAGGTGAACAACGCCTCGCGTGATTGCGCCGGCGGCATGCGATCGTGGTCCGATGGGTGGCCCATCAGGTGCAACGTGCCCTCGACGAAACGATCGAGCTGGGGGTCGTCGGATTGGAATCCGTAGAGGTCGACCGCCTTCTCTCGGAGCAGACCACGGATCTGGTCAGGCGGAGCCAACGTCGTCAGGTCGAGCCGCCGGAACAACGCCGTCGCAATCGGCGACCAAACGTTGTTCTCGCCATATGGCGCACACACGCCCGCGAAGACAGTGACGTTGCGACTCGGAAAGTCCTGAAGTGCCTCGCTGACGAGTCGTGTCTTGCCCGAACCGGCCTCACCACTGACCGACACCACCGCGCTGCGACCTCCGGCGACCATCGTCATCACCGACGCGAGCAACTCGCGTTGTGTTGCTCGGCCCACGAACGGCCGATGATGCCGGGCGCCGACTGCGGGAAACAGCCGCTCACGGCCGACGACGCGCCACACTCGTTCGAGTTGCGACCGACCTCGCACATCGAGCTCGTCGACGAGTTCACGCACGATCTCGTCGGATGCGAGCGACGCCGTGGAATCCCCGATGAAGATCCCTGTCGGCGGCGCCAACATCTGCAGGCGCGCGGCCACGTTCACCACATCGCCCATCGCCGTGTAATCGGCGGTGCCGGACACAGAACCGACGACCACCTCTCCGGTGTTGATGCCGATCCGCAGCTGCAGCGGCGTGTCGAGGTCGGCGTGATCGCCGACGAAGCGGCTCAGCGACTCATGCATCTGCAGTGCCGCCCTGATTGCTCGATCGGCATCGTCTTCGTGGGCGACCGGCGCGCCGAACAGCGCGACGATTCCGTCGCCGAGCACCTTGTCGACGCGGCCACCGAACGAGTTGATGTCGCTGATCAGACGTTCGAACGCGGCGTCGATCAGCCGCTTCACCCGCTCGGGATCGAGGTGCTCCGACAGCGAGGTGTATCCGACCAGATCGGCGAAGACGACCGTCACGATCCGGCGCTCCTCGACCGCGCCCATCGTGACCTCGTGGCCGCACGACGGACAGAAACGTGCCCGATCGGGAAGCGGGAGCAGGCATGACGCGCACGAGGCCATCAACCGGTGATCGTACGGCACCTCAACCTCCAGGGGGACCACCGCAGAGCCACCACTCGGTAGCGTCGCCCTCGACATGTTCCATCCGCACCCTGTCCAATGGCTGCGTACCCATCCGCGAGCGGCCGATGCGCTCCTCGCGCTCGCTGTCGCGGCTGCTTCACTCGCCGCTCACGTGTTCGGAGACTCATCCGTCGACGACCCGAACGCGCCGGCGGCGGCATGGTGGACGGTGCTGATCGTTCTCGCCGGAACGGTGCCGATCTACTGGCGTCGGACGCGCACACTGAGCGCGGGCCTGGTCGTCGTGACGGCCGAGGTCGTCGCTTTGTTCGCCGGCCTCAGCGGCGCCACACTCGTCGGGTCCGTGATCGCCGTGTACTCGATCGGAGCCCACAGCAGCGGGGTGCGGCGCACTCGGGTGATGGCCGCAATCTCGTCGCTCCTCGTCGTGCTCTTCATCGCAGGGTGGCTCGACGGTCAGGCGCTTCTCGACGAGTTCGTGTCGACCGGAGTGCTGCTCATCACTGCGTTCGTCGTCGGCGACAACCTCCGGCGGCGCCGCCAGCACGTCACCGACCTGGCCGAACGTGCCGAACGTGCCGAACGAGAGCAGGGGCTGATCGCCGAACAGCGGGTGAGCGCCGAGCGCACTCGCATCGCCCGCGACCTGCACGACGTGGTCGCCCATTCGGTCAGCGTGATGGTGATCCAGGCGGCCGCTGCGCGACGCAACCTGATCTCGGACCCCGACGGTGCGGCAGATGCGCTGGCGTCGATCGAGACGACCGGCCGTCAGACGATGACCGAGCTGCGCGCCATCCTCGGCGTGCTGCGCACCGACGGCGCCGACGCCGCCCTCGATCCCCAGCCGTCATTGTTGCTGATCGACGCTCTCGTCGCCGACGACGAACTGCCTCTCACCATTTCGGTCGACGGCGACATCGGCGCGCTCCCCGACAGCGTGTCGGCAACCGGCTACCGCCTTGTGCAGGAGGCACTCACCAACGTACGGCGACACGCCGGGCCCGTCGACGTGGTCTCCGTCGACATCCGCGTCGACCAGGACCGCCTCGTCGTCGAAATCGCCGACAACGGCCGGGGGGCCGGAGTCCGACCGTCGCAGGACGGCTTCGGCATCGTCGGCATGCGCGAGCGGGTGGCCACGCTCGGCGGCACCGTCGATGCGGGACCGCGTCCGGGTGGCGGATGGCGGGTTCGCTCGACACTCCCCCTCGGGCAGCCACACGACCTGCCGGTCGCACGATGATCCGCGTCATGCTCGTCGACGACCAAGAGATGGTCAGAGTCGGATTCCGCATGATCCTGCAGGCCGAGGCCGACCTGACCATCGTCGCAGAGGCCGGCGACGGGGCCGCCGCCGTGGCCCTGGTGGCCGGCGCGCGACCCGACGTGGTCCTGATGGACGTGCGAATGCCGACCATGGACGGCATCGAGGCATGCGGTCTGATCCGCGACGAACATCCCGACGTACGGGTGATGATGCTCACGACGTTCGACCTGCACGATTTCGTCCACGCGGCGCTGCGCGCGGGAGCCAGCGGATTCATGCTCAAGGATGCTCCCGCCGAGCAACTCGTCGATGCGATCCGCATCATCCACAACGGAGACGCACTGCTGGCCCCGTCGGTCACCCAAGCACTGATCGACGAGATCGCTCGTCAGCCGGTCACTCGCCCGGTCGACTTTCCTGGTCTCGACACGCTGACCGAGCGCGAACTCGACGTGATCAGGCTGATGGCAACGGGCCGATCGAACAGTGAGATCGCATCTGCGCTGTATCTCGGTGAGGCAACCGTCAAGACCCATGTGGGGCGCATCCTCGCCAAGCTCGGCGCCCGCGATCGAGTGGGCGCCGTGGTCATCGCATACGAGTCGGGCCTCGTCACCCCCGGCGACGACTGAGCATCCTCCGCCGGGGGGACGACGATCAGCCGAACGGTGGATGCGGGCACCGACACGGCTTGGTAGACCTGGGCTCATGTCAACGCAAGAGCCTCCGCCGCCCCCCGCGCCGCCCACGCCTGAGGTCACGGTCGCCCCGGGTGGCACCGCCGCTGCCGGAGCGATCGACGCCCGCAAGACCTACGGAATCGGCGATGCTCAGGTGCACGCGCTCGACGGCGTGAGCGTGTCGTTCGAGACCGGTGTGTTCTCCGCGATCATGGGCCCGTCGGGCTCCGGAAAGTCGACCTTGCTGCACTGCCTCGCCGGGCTCGACACCCTCACCTCCGGTGCCACGTTCATCGGTGACACCTACCTCGCCTCGCTCGACGACAAGGCACTGACCGAACTTCGCCGCACGCAGGTCGGTTTCATCTTCCAAGCCTTCAATCTCATCCCCACCCTCACCGCGGATGAGAACATTCGGCTGCCGATGATGCTCGGCGGCGAAACCGGCGACAAGGACTGGATCGACCACGTCGTGTCGACCGTGGGCCTCGGCGACCGTCTCAAGCACCGCCCGAGCGAGTTGTCGGGTGGCCAGCAACAGCGCGTCGCTGTTGCCCGCGCGTTGGCGTCGCGTCCGCGGATCATCTTCGCCGACGAACCCACCGGCAACCTCGACTCCGTCACCGGGACCGAGATCTTGTCGTTCATGCGCAATGCCGTGCGCGACTTCGGCCAGACGATCGTGATGGTCACCCACGACCCCGGTGCCGCGTCCTACGCAGACCGCGTGGTCTTCGTCGGCGACGGACGCATCACGGGTGAGATGACCGATCCGACCACCGACCAGGTCATCGACCGCCTCAAGAACTGGGATTGACATGAGTGCCGGCACGCTCATCGCTCGCAAGAGCATCCGATCTCGTTGGGGCCGCACGCTGGCCATCGCGTTCGCCATCACCGCGAGCGTGTCGTTCGTGGTGGGATCGTTCGTCCTCGCCGACAGTCTGCGAGCGACGTTCGACAACCTGTTCCAGGAACTCAACGCCAACGTCGACCTCGAGGTTCGTGCGGCTCAGCAGTTCGAGACCGACGACGCACGCGACCCGATCGACGTGGGGATCGCCGACCAGATCGCGGCGGTCGACGGAGTGGCGCTCGTCGAGCCGACGGTGCAACGTTTCGCCCAACTGATCGACGCCGACGGCGAAGCGATCGCGCCTCCGGGTGGGCCCTCGTTCGGCGTGTCCTGGCAAGGCGACAACGGCATCCAGAACGTGAAGCTGAAAGAAGGGCGCGCCCCATCGGGACCCGATGAGGTCGCCATCGACAAGGCCACTGCCGACGCCGAAGGGTTCGCAATCGGCGACACCATCACCTACCTCACCGATGTCGGAACGTTCCAGGCGACGCTGATCGGCACGGTCGGGATTGGAACCGCCGACAGCTTCGGTGGAGCGCAGTTGACAGCTCTCGACCTGAACACGGCGCTCGACCACTTCGGCGCCGACGGCAAGGTCGACGCCATCGACATACAGGTCGACGAGGGCGCCGACGTGGTCGCCGTGCAACGCTCAGTGGAGCAGGTACTTCCCCCACAGACCGAGGTTGTGACCGGCGAGGAGGTCGCCCAGGAGACGGCCGACCAGGTGAATCAGTTCGTCGACGTCTTCGGAACCGGGCTGCTCATCTTCGCCTTCATCACGGCGTTCGTGAGCGCGTTCATCATCAACAACGTCTTCCAGATCACCATCGGCCAACGTCTCCGCGAACTCGCCCTGCTGCGAGCGGTCGGAGCATCGGGCCGCCAGGTGCGCCGCATGATCACACTCGAGGCACTGGGATTGGGTGTCGCGTCCACGGTGCTCGGCGTGTTCGGTGGTCTCTTGGTAGCGCGTGGGTTGATCGCACTCTTCGACGCGGCCGGAGCGGGCTTCCCCGACACGAACACGGTGCTCGAGCCGCGCACGATCGTCATCGCCGCGCTCGTCGGCGTCGGCATCACCATGGCCTCCGTCGTGGTGCCATCGCGCAGGGCATCGCGCATTCCGCCGGTGGCAGCGATGCGACCCGAACTCGGATTCGTCGCAATGCGCACCCGGCGGCTCGTCGTCGGTGTCGTGATCACCGTGGTCGGGACAATGCTGTTCCTCGTCGGCCTGTTCCTTCGTCCAGGCGGCACCACCGGGCTGATCGGGCTGACCGGCGGCGGAGCGCTGTTGCTCTTCCTCGGTGTCGCGAGTCTGTCGTCGACGATCGCGACCCCGGTGACGCGTGTCATCGGGTGGCCGATCGAGAAGCTGTTCAAGGTGCCAGGCGCCCTGGCGCGAGAGAACGTGGCGCGCGCTCCCCGGCGAACGTCGTCGAGCGCATCGGCGCTCATGATCGGAGTGGCACTCGTCAGCAGCACCGCCGTGTTCGCGTCCTCGCTACGTGCGAGCCTCGTGGAGACACTCGAGAGCGCGATCTCCGCCGACTACATCATCACCGACCAGAGCTTCCAGGGGCTGTCGCCAGTGGTCAGCGAGACGCTGGCAGCCATCCCCGAACTCGATGCGGTCACCCCGGTGCGCGGGATCAGTGCGCAGGTCGAGGGCGACACCAAGAACTTCGGCGCGGTCGATCCCGTTGCATTCGACAAACTCGTGAACCCCGACCTGATCGATGGAACGATCGCCGAACTCGGGCCGAACGAGGTCCTCATCCACAAGGATCCGGCGAGCGACCTCGACGTGACCGTCGGCTCCACCATCGACGTGACGTTCCAGAACGGAGTCGCCCAGAGTCTGACCGTCGCCGGCATCTACGGTGACGCAACATTCGGCAACTGGCTGATCACCCTCGACACCCTCGCCGAGGTCACCGATGCACCGGCCCGCGACTTCTTCGTGATCGCCAAGCTCGCCGATGGTGTCGACGCGGCCATTGGCGATGCCGCCGTCGAGGTCGCGATGGAGCCGTTCCCTCAGGCCAACGTGCAGACGAACGCCGAGTTCCTCGACTCGCAGGAAGCACAGATCAACCAGCTGCTCCTGATCATCACGCTGCTGCTCGCGTTCGCCATCGTCATCGCCGTTCTCGGAATCTCCATCACGCTGGCTCTCGGCGTGTTCGAACGGACCCGAGAGATCGGTCTGCTTCGCGCGGTGGGCATGAACAAACGGCAGACGCGCCGCTCGGTGCGGTGGGAGGCGGTGATCGTGTCGACCTTCGGCGCGATCGTGGGCATCGTCGTGGGCACGTTCCTCGGTGTGGTGCTGTCGCTGGCCGTTCCCGAGGATGTCATCAGCACGCTTGCGTTCAACCCGACGATCATCGTGGCGATCCTGATCGGTGCAATCGTGGCCGGACTGTTCGCCGCGCTCTACCCGTCGTACAAAGCGTCGAACATGAACGTCCTCGATGCCATCGCCACCGAATGACTGTAACGCTGGTGTCAGACACCGGCGTTACATAACGTGGCGCGATGGCGCTCGATCCCACCGACCTGCCCGACGACGTGGTCACGTTCGTACGGGAGTACCACCTCGCGACCCTCACGACCTTGCGCGACGACCTGTCGCCGCACGTCGTCGCTGTCGGATTCAGCTATGACATCGACGCCCAGGTCGCACGCGTGATCACGTGGGCGGGGTCGCAGAAGGCCCTGAACGCGCAGCGGATGCAGGCCGCCGGACAACGCGGTGCCGTGTGCCAGGTCGACGGCGGTCGCTGGCTGTCGCTCGAAGGCCCGGTCCGATTGGTCACCGACCCCGACGGCGTGCGCGCGGGGGTCGACGGCTACGCGGCCCGGTACCACGAACCGAAGCAACGCGACGATCGTGTCGTGATCGAGATCGCCGTCGAACGAATCCTGGGCCACGCTTGACGTCGAGGTCTGTTACGCCGGGGGTCTGACCCCTGGCGTCACAATTCAGCTGGCGTCGCGGTTCCAGGGGAGGTCGGCGAGCCAGCGCTGGGCGGCGGGATGTGGATCCATAGGGGTGTCGTCGACCGAGCGTTCCAGCTTCGGATCGAGGTGCGTCTGGCACCCCGGGCACCAATAGATGGTCCGGTTGTGCTCGCCCATACGCCGACACTCGACCGTGCCGCCACAGCGTGTACAGCGCTGGCCATTGCGCCCGTACACGGCCAGGCCCCGGCGGGTCCTCGATGTCGTGATCCTCTTCGTGTGGTGCAGGTTGGCCCGCAGCATCGTGGCGGCGGTGTTCACCAGACGAATCGCATCGTGTTCGCTGATTGTGCCGACCTTGGCGTACGGGCTGAGTTCTGTCGCCCACAGCACCTCGCAGCGATAGACGTTGCCCACACCGCACATGACGCGCTGGTCCAGCAACACCTCACCGAGACGCGCCGACGGATCGTGGTGGGTGAGCAGCAAGTTCACGACGGCACCGAGGTCGGTGTCGGCCATGCAGAGATCCGGCCCGAGCCGACCCATGCCCGGGTGGCGACTCTTGTCAGCGCTCCGATAGGTCTCGACGTTGGGAGCGTTGAAACACACCGCCACCCAATCGGTCACCTCGATCGCAGCGCGCATCTGGGTATAGGGCCGACGCCACCGACCACCGGCGCGGTACAGGTGCCACGAGCCAGTCATCCGCATGTGTGTGTCGAGAAGCAACCCATCGTCCCAGCCGATGACGAGGTGTTTGCCGTGGCTCTCGACGGTCTCGATGATGCGCCCCGCACGTGGGGACGGACCGACGAGGCGAGGGGCATCGAAGCGAAGCATCGCCTTGCCGGCGAGCGCTGTACGCATGGCGCTGGCCGATCGATGGATCGTGTCGCCTTCGGGCATCGGAACAGCATGGTACGCCTTGCACCCCGATTGCGCGGGTGATGCCTGCGCCGCCACTCCTAACCTGACCGGCGTCATGACGACCGAATCCGCCGAGGACACGACCGAGCCGTACGTCGGTGATGCGCTGCGCCGAGCGCTCCCGCTGTTCGTGCCGGCGATTCCGTTCGGCTTAATACTCGGCGTGGCCATCACCGAATCAGCGATGCCCGATGCGGTGGCGTGGTCGACCAACATCTTCGTCTTCGCCGGGGCCGCGCAGTTGGCAACCGTGAGCCTCGCCGCCACGGCGACCTGGCTCACGCTCGTTGCGACGGCCGCCGTCATCAACTTGCGCCATGTGATGTACAGCGCCGCCTTGTCGCCACGCTTCAACGATCAGCCGAAGTGGTTCCGTTGGGTCGGTCCGTTCTTCCTGATCGATCAGCTCTTCGCGCTGTCGAGCGTCCGTGTCGAACTTTCGGCGCGCGAGTGGCGACGCTTCTACCTGTCTGCCGGCGTGTTCTATTTCGTGTCGTGGACGTTCACCGTCACGATCGGCATGCTCGCCGGATCGGCGATCCCCACCGCGTGGCGCCTCGACGTCGCGCCGGCGATCATGTTCGCCGGGCTGGTCGTGCTCGGCCTCACGAACCGCCCCGGCGTGGTCGCTGCGGTCGTCGGCGGCGGTGTCTGCCTCGTGGCCCTCGACACCCCGAACAACGGTGGCATCCTCATCGGTGCCATCTGCGGTGTCGTGGCCGGATACCTGGCCGATGCCAACGCGTCCCGCCGACCAGACGATCCGACGAGCACGTCGTGAGCACGATGGCAGCCGTCTCGGCCGTCCTCGCGGTCGGCCTGATCACCTACGGCTCGCGAGCTGGCCTCATCGTGTTCCTGGCAGATCGGCCGCTACCCACCAACATCACGCGGGCGCTCCGATACGTCGGCCCGGCCGTGCTGTCGGCACTGACCGTGAACCTGATCGCCGGTGGCAAGGGGACCGCCGGAATCGAATCCGCCGAAGTGGTGGCCATCGTGGTCTCGTGCGCTGTGGCATGGTTCACGCGCAACCTGATCGCCGCGCTCGGCGCCGGGATGCTCACCCTGTGGGTCGTGCTCGCGCTCATGTGATCGCCGCGTCAAGGCAGCTTGCCGACGTGGGCGAGTGCGAGGCGAATGAGTCGATCGTGACCGCTCGTCATCTGTGCGATGACCTCGTCACTGACCGCCTCCTCGGGTGTGAACCAGGACAGATCGAGCGCCTCCTGTGTCGGTTCGCAGTTTCCCTCCACGGGCACCACGTAGGCGAGGCTCACCGCATGGTGACGGGGGTCGTAGAAGCCCGATCGATTGGGGTTCGGGAAGTACTCGACCACGGTGAACGGGGTCGGATTGGCAGGGACCCGCGGCAACGCCATCGACCCCAGGTCCTTCTCGCAGTGACGCATCAGCGCCTCGCGCACCCGTTCGCCGAACAGGACCCGCCCGGTCACCACCATTCGGCTGATCGTGCCGTCGGAGGCGACACGCAGAAGGAGTCCGACCTCGGTCACGTTGCCGAGCGAGTCGACGCGTACGGGGACCGCGTCGACGTAGACCATCGGTACATGAGCTCGCACCAGTTCGAGGTCGTCAGGCGACAACCAGCCGGTCGAGGTCTGCGTCGAGGAACCTTCGTCGATGTTGGTCACGCCGTCGATGATCCCACGCGGCGCACCGGCCACACCACATCACCGCGAGGCGCTCGTGGCGGCTGCGATGGCGACCTCCCGATGCTGAGAGACTGTGAGGGCATGCACGACGACGCCGCCAGGTGGGACGATCGCTACCGATCGGCACCGCCGCCCGCTCCGGTGGCTCCCGAGCCACTCGACCGGCACGTCGATCTGCTCGGCTCGATCCCTCTCAGCGGCGTGGCCATCGACATCGCCTGCGGCCTCGGGCGCCAATCGCTGTGGCTCGCGCATCGGGGTCTCGACGTCGTTGCGCTGGACGTGTCGCCGATCGCGCTCGAAGCACTCGACGCTGCCGCAATCGCGGCGGGCGTCGACAGCAGGATCAGCACTCAGCTGGTCGACGTCGACGACGGTCTGCCGCCAGAGCCGGCGTCAGTCGCGGTGGTCGTGTGTCAACGATTCCACCATCCGACGATCCATCCGCAGATCGTGCAGCGGCTCGCACCCGGAGGGGTCGCGATCGTCACGGTGCTGTCGGTGGTCGGCGCGGACTCGGCGGGACCGTTCCACGCACCGCCGGGTGAACTCACCGCGGCGTTCGCCGAACTCGACCTGCTCTACGAGCACGAGGGCAACGGCGAGGCCACGGTGGTTGCGCGGCGACGTTGGTCCGCCGTCAACCATGCCGGAGCAGTACGTCGCGGAGTGCGTCGTGGCGAGTCGATGCCGGTTCGGTGGTGCTCATGAAATCGAGGAGCACCTCGTTGAAGCGATCCGGTGCTTCGACGTGCGGAAAGTGCCCGACACCCTCGAGAATCTCGAGGCGACTCGTAGGGATCAACTCGTGGGCCGCGTGGGCGTGCGCCACCGGGATGATGCCGTCGTGATCGCCCCACACGATCAGCGTCGGAATGTGCGCCGCGAGGTACAAACGGTCGCTTGCGTTCACCGTCTGTCCCCTCGGCTCGATCACGCCGCGCATCGTGCGCACGAAGGCCGAGCGGTTCTGCGCGCCGGCGAGCGACGCGTAGGCCCGCCACATCTCGGCGAGCTTGGGCGAGCGGACATTGCGCCGCCCGAGGAGCCGGCCCACGTCGGTCGCCCGATCGACCAGCGGCTTCGGGAATCCGATCGGCATCAGGTACTCGGCGCCAGGAAGGGTGAGCATCCGCAACAGCCACGAAACCTCACGTCCCAGTCCGCCGCTGCCGACCAACACGAGGCGGTCGACGAGATGCGGATGCTGATAGGCGAGCTGCATCGCGACCCCGCCGCCGAAGGAGTGCCCGACGATCGTCACGCTGGCGACGTCGAGCACCGACAGGAAATCGCGTAACCCGCTGGCAAAGGCGCCGAGCGAGTAGTCGCCCATCGGTTTGGCCGACTCGCCGTGCCCGAGCAGATCAGGGGCGATCACGTCGTGGTGAGCGCCGAGCGCGGGGATCACGTCGTCCCACGTTCGCGAACTCCCGGCCAGCCCGTGGATCAGCAGGATCGGCTCGCCCGCGCCGCCCCTGCGAAATCCGACGTCATGGCCATGGATGGTGACGTGCTCGAGAGGAAGTCGTCGGCTCACGGCCCCAGTATCACCACATCGGCCACGTACGACACAGCTCGCACGTCGTCGACGAGGCCGCGTTGGGCCTGGTCGGACAGATCAGTCGTGCGCGGCAGATGCCTCGGAGATGTCGCCGGAATCGACCCAGCGGGAGAAGTCGAGCGGATCGACCTTCAGGCTGGGCAGCCGGGTGTTGGTCAACCATGACATCAGATGCGCCGGCGGCAGCGGACGCGAGATGCAGTACCCCTGAGCAATGTCACAGCCGAACTGGCGCAGGTGCTCGAGGACCTCGTTGTTCTCCACGCCTTCCGCCACGACGACGAGGCCGAGGTTGTGGCCGAGCTCGATCGTCGATCGGACGATCACCTCATCCTGCTCGTCGAGAAGCAGGTTGGCCACGAAACTCTGGTCGATCTTCAGTTCGGCCACCGGCAAGCGGCGAAGGTAGCTGAGCGACGAGTATCCGGTCCCGAAGTCGTCGATCGACAGCCGCACACCGACCTCGTGGAGTTCGTTGATCGTGGTTCGGGCGCGTGGCGCATCGATGAGCAACGACGACTCGGTGATCTCGAGTGTCAGCATCGAGGGATCGACACCGTTCGCGCTCAGGTGCTCCTGGACCCGGTCGGCCAGCTTCGTGTCGAGCAGATCGTGGGTCGACAGGTTGACCGCGAGGCCGAGGTGATAGCCCCGATCATGGATGTCGCGCAGGTGGCCGATTCCACGATGGAGCATGAAGTCGGTCAGCTGCTTGATCAGCCCGGTGTCCTCCGCGACCCGTACGAACTGGGCGGGCGTCACGACACCGCGGACAGGGTGCGTCCACCGCACCAGCGCTTCGGCGCCGACGATCGTGCCGGAGGCGAGATCGAGCTTGGGCTGCAGGTGGACGCGGAGTTCGTCGCCTTCGATAGCGGAGCGAAGGTCGCCGAGCATCGACAGGCGAGCTGGGGTGCGGCGATCGATCTCGTCGCGGTACACCTCGACACCGAGGCGTTGCGTCTTGGCATTGAACATCGCGATGTCGGCGAATCGCAGCGGTGCGCCCTCCTCGTGGTCGCCGTCGATCAACGCAACTCCGGCGCTGGCGGTCACGACGATCTCGAGGCCGTCGAGCGTCACGGGGCGCCCGACGTTGTGGACGCAGTCCCACGCAAACTGCACCATGTCGGCGTGCGTGCGCCGGTGTCCCACGATGGCGAACTCATCGCTGGCCAGTCGTGCCACCACGTCGCCGGGACCCAGCATGGCCGTCAGCCGCTCGCCTACCTCGATGAGGAGTTCGTCGCCGGCGTGGTGACCGAGGGTGTCGTTCACCTCCTTGAACCGGTCGAGGTCGACCATGATCACGAACAGCAGCTCGTCCGACGAGGCTGCGTGCGCTGCCGCGACGACCGAGCGCTCGAACGACAGGCGGTTGGGCAGGCCGGTGAGGCCGTCGTGGCGCGCCTCACGTTCGATCCGTTGGTGCAACATGCCTCGCCGAAGGCTGGCGGTGAGTTGTTCAGCAAGGTTCTGGAGCCGAACCACGTCGTCGCCTGCCAACCGCTTGCCGGCACCGGAGCGGCCCGAGACGACGAGGAGCCCGATCGCTCCCGACTCGTCGCCGATCGGCGCGACGATGATCTCCCGTCCGGTACTACCTGCTGCCCGAAGGGGTTCGAGTTCGGTGCCGACGACCAGTCGAGCCTTGTCGGCGTTGATCAGGTGGCGCCACACCTCGTCGTCCGCAGAGGATGGCAATTGCAGCCCGACGGTGCCGTGGATCTGCAGCGTTGCGCCCGCGTGGTCGTCGAAGACGATCACCGCAGCCCCGTCGGTACGCAGTACCTCGGCGGCCTGAACGGCGGCAGCCCGACCGATCTCGGAAGGGTCGAGTGAGCGCCCGACCCGCCCGGTGAAGGCGTGAACGGCGTCGAGATCACGCAAGCGCTGGTCGAGCGCGCCATAGGCCTTGATGATGTACCAGAGAAGGGCAACTGGGACGAGGGCAACGAGCACCAGCCACGGCGAGATGAGGTGAAGCCCGATCACCATGCCGGCCAGGGTGGCGTTGACGATGAACAGCCACCAGGCAACGCTCAGGTCACTGCCGATGCGTTGCCAGAGACCACCTTCGAAGCGCGAAATCGCCAACGACACGATCATCGACGAGACGAGGCCGCACATCGCCGTGGCCGCGATCACAGCGATGACGAGCTGGGTGTTGCCAGCGCCCCAAGCTTCCACAACGCCTCGGAACACGACGAACGCCAACGCCACCTCGAACGCGAACATGGCCACGTTGAGAAAAATCTTGTGCGGTGGTGGCCGCCGGATGGCGAGAATGACGACCATCGCGCCCACTATCCGAACGCCTACTGCCGGACCGGGCGCCAGGTACACGAGACAGAACGCAAGGGGGATCTCCGAGAGGGAGAATGCGATCGATTCCCGCCGGAAGATGAAACGAAACACGCTGTATTCGGACAGCGCGAAGCCCGCTCCGATCGCAATCAGTCCCCAGACGGGCACAGGCACGGTTGCCACACCCGCATCCGGGACGGTTCCGAGGAGGGCGATCGCGGCAACCGTCAAAACGAGCGCAATGACGCCTATATCACGTTCCGGTCGCGTCGAACCCAAACCGTTCGTTCTCGCGCGAGAACTGGCGTCAGCACCCGACGTCACAGTTTGTGGTACTTCCACGGCGCGCTCCTGGTTCGAGAGCACTCCGTTGGCGCTCCCGCCGATCTATCGACCGGCGGGGCGCCAATCTTGAGGTATCAGACGACTCGGGTCTTCACCACCAAGAAGCGCCCCACCACGAGGCTCCGCTTGGCGTCTGAGTGCACGTCGTGCTTGTCATGAATCGTTCTCCGTTCATCGGGCTCCGGACGGAGCGGTTCTTCGCGGATCGATCCGCCGCCGCCCGACGGCAGAAGGATCCTTGACAGAACGCAGAACATATCTTGAAGAACGGCCCACGTCAACACGGAGCGACACCAAGGGTCACGCAGTGTGAGATGTTCGCGGTCCCACCTGTCGTTCGATCTTGCTGTTTCGAGAACAATCACGACGGCGCGCCCGCAGTTCGGCATGTCTGAACGACGTCGTGTGCGCTGGCGAGCGCTGGGAGCGGCCGAACGCACACGAGGCGTCACGTAAGGCGGGAGAGATCGTCGAGAGCGGGCCGCTGCAACTGCACGAGTTAGCCTTCGGGCGTGAACCGCATGGCGTGGAGCGCCGCGCTCGCCGGGGTTCTGGTCGCAGTGCTGTTCGCCGCCGTCGCCACCAGCGGCACGGTGCGTTTCGCCGAGCGCGGACCGTCGTTGGCGAGAGACCCCACCACGGTCGACGAGGTCCCGGTGATCGCTCTGCCAGAACCCCTCGTGATCGCGGCCGGTGAGCAATCGCGTCTGGAACTCCCCGCGTTCATCGAGGTGATCGCTCGAGTGGTGTTCTACATCTGTCTGTCGATCGCTGCAGTGTTCGCCGCGGTCTTTGCGTGGCGTCACCGACCCAGCTGGCGCTGGACGATTCGTCGCCGACGCCGCCCGGTCGACTTCGACTCTCTCGACGATGTCGCCGCCAGCATTTCGGCCGATGCTGCGGCCCAACACGAGGCGCTGCGACGGGGCGAGCCACGAAACGCCATCGTCGAATGCTGGTTGCGCGTCGAGAACTCGATCGTCGATGCCGGCGTCGCGCGTGATCCGTCAGACACGTCGACCGAACTCACGCAACGTGTCCTCGAGTCACAACCCGTCGATCCGAGCGCAATCGCCACACTCGCGTCTCTCTACCGCGAGGCGCGCTTCTCCGACCACCCGATGAGCGAGGCATCCCGCCAGCGGGCGATCGAGGCCCTCGACGCGGTCCACGAGGGTCTCCGTGGTGGCGCCGGGTCCGGCCACCGCTCAACGATCGGCACGAGCCCGTGAAACTCTTGCGACACCCGGTCGCGGCGATCGCAGGTACCACGATCGTCGTGATCATCGCGATGACCACGTCGGACATGGGTCCCAACGTGGTGCTCGTCACGGCGGCCGCGGCGCTCGTCGGAAGTGGGCTGTGGTTCATGAATGATCTGGCGAGCGTGGCCGTCAGTACCGATGGCGTGCCGACCGGAGCGGCGCCAGAACCGACCGTGAGTGCGGATCGGCGCGTCACACGATTGCGCAGCGGACTCGCCTACGGGCGCGCCGGCGACCCGTCGTTCGAGCGGCTGTACGAGAACCTCACCGAACTCGTGGACGATCAACTCCTGGCAGCACACCAGATCGATCGCACCGCCGATCCGGAGCGCGCGAGAGCGACGATCGGCGACGAACTCCACCGGTTCCTCAACGATCCGGGCGCCGCCCGAACGCTCGCCCAACCACGAACTCTCGATCGCGTTCTGACGCTCGTCGAGCAGATCTGAAACATCTCTGACCGAGGAGACCACCGTGTCATCATCCGCCGCTCTCGAACCTCACGACGTCTCACGTCTCGCGTCCGCCGTGCTCGACGAAATCGAGATCGCCGTCGTCGGCAAGCGCCATACTCTGACTCTGGTGCTGGCCGCGATCCTGGCCGGCGGCCATGTGCTCCTCGAGGATTTCCCAGGTTTGGGAAAGACACTCGCCGCGCGGTCGTTCGCACAGACGCTCGGACTCGACTTCGCGAGAGCCCAGTTCACGCCTGACCTGCTTCCCGCTGACTTGACCGGCTCGTTCGTGTACGACCAACGCTCGGGCGACTTCTCCTTCCGGAAAGGACCGCTGTTCACCGGGCTGCTGCTCGCCGACGAGATCAACCGCACGCCTCCGCGCACCCAGTCGGCGCTGCTCGAGGCCATGCAGGAGCACCAGATCACCGTCGAGGGTCAGACGTTCGTACTCGACGCACCCTTCCACGTGCTGGCCACGGCCAACCCGGTCGAGTACGAGGGCACCTACCCGCTTCCCGAGGCGCAACTCGATCGCTTCATGATGCGGACGAGCTTCGGGTACCCGTCGCTCGACGACGAATGGGACGTGCTCCATCGACGCCTCGATCGGCGCCAGGAGGACCAGGCCCTGCGCCAGATCACCGACGCACCAACCCTGATCGCCATGCAAGTGGCCGTCGAGCGGGTGCTCGTGGACGAGAGCGTCGGTCGCTACTGCGTGGCACTGACCACAGCAACGCGTTCGCACACCCACGTGCTGATGGGATCGTCGCCTCGCGGCGCTCTCGGGTTGATGCTTGCCTCGCGCGCGTTCGCCGTGATCAGCGGGCGCGACTACGTGACGCCCGAGGACGTCAAGACCGTCGCCGAACCGGTACTCGCTCACCGCATCACCGTCAAACCGGAAATGTGGATGAGCCAGGTCACCGGTCGCACCGTGGTCGACGCCGTGCTGTCGTCGGTACCCGCACCCGCAGCCCTCGAGTCCAGCGCGACCGCGGGCCAGGTGGAGACGCAACCGGGATGACCGATCCGATCGGGTGGCGCCCGACAGTGGCATTCTTTCGCGTGGCGGCCGGCGCCGCGGTGCTCGTCGCCGGCGCGCTGATCTGGCGCAGACCCGACCTGTTGGTGATCGCGACCCCGGCCGCGATGCTCACCGTCTGGTCGACGATGACTCGACCCTCCGCGACACCGGCGTTCGACGACAGCCTCATGCATCCCACGATTCGCGAGGGCGACGCGACCACATGGCGGGCCGAACTTCGCGGTGCACGCGGGCTCGATCTCGCGGTCGCCACCCTCGACGACTCACCCTGGGTCGACGCGCGTCCGGCGAGCGGGGTGGTGACGACGGCCGCCGCCGCCGATGGTTCCGCCCGTCTCGCCATCGGGTTGAGGTCAGCGCGGTGGGGCATCCGGCCGGTCGGACGCATCCACGTCGTCGGCGCCTCGCCATGGGCATCATTCCGATGGGCCGTCACGGCACGGCGCCATTCGCTCACGACGTTGCCGCTCCCTGCGGTCTTCGATGCCGATGCATCGTCGCGACCGTCGAACGGGCTCGTGGGAGTGCACCGATCGTTGCGGGCGGGCGAGGGCAACGAGTTCGCCGGGATCCGACCATTTCAGCCGGGCGATCGCATGCGCCGGATCAACTGGACCCGATCGATGCGGACCACCGAACTGCAGGTCAACTCGACGTGGGCAGACCTCGACACCCACATCGCACTCGTCGTCGATGCCACGGATGACTACGGCATCAGTGAGGGCATCGACGGCCGAGCATCGAGCCTCGACGGTGCCGTCCGGGCCGCTGGAGCGATCGCCGAGCAGTACGCGGTGCGTGGCGAACGAGTGTCGGTGCGCGCGTTCGGAACCGCGATCGCGCACACCGTGCGGCCCGGTTCGGGCAGAATGCAGCTCCGGCGAGTCCTCGACACTTTGGCCCGGATGCAGCCGTCCGACATGGTCCGCACGCGATACCGAACGTCGGCGGCTCAGCAGCGGGGATCGGTCGGCGGCCAGATCACGATCATGTTGTCGCCGCTGATCGATCCGGAAGCACTGGACCTGGCCGTGTCCCTCGCCCGCCAGGGCATGGCGGTCATCGTGATCGACACCCTCCCGAGCGATGTCGCCCTCGACGACGATCAGTACACGGCACTCGCATGGCGCATGCGGCTGCTCGAGCGGCGACGTGAGGTCAGGATGCTCTTGACGGCGGGGATTCCGATCATCGAATGGCGCGGGCCGGGAAGCCTCGACCAGGTGATCCGAGACATCTCCCACCGTTCAACCGCTCCGAGGATGCTCCAGCGATGACACTCGTGTCGCACCTCATCGAACGCTTGCTGCTCGTCTCGCCACAGCGCTGGGTGCTCGTGGCCGTCGCCCTCGCTTCCGCCGTCGCGGCCTCATGGCTCGCAGCTGCCGAGGAAGGACATCAGACCGGCATCGTCCTGGTGATCGTGGTGGCGATGGCGATCGGGGCAACGATCCTGCCGGACTCTCATGCGGCGCTCTTCGCCGTGGCAGTCATCCTGTGGCAGTGGCTGGCCAGCGCCGACGACGTGCTCACGCCATTGGCGATACCGATGGCTCTGTGTCTGTTCGTCTTCCACACTGCGATCGCGCTGATGGCGGTCACGCCGATCTCCGCGCACGTCGACCGGTCCACCATTGTGCGGTGGGTCGTGCGGAGCAGCTACGTCGCCTTCGCCACGGTGGCGATGTGGGTGATCGTCGTGGTGATGAACGAGCGCCGGGCACCCGGGAGCGTGACGCTCACATCGGTCGGGTTCGTCACCCTCACGATCCTCATCCTCGCGCTGCGATCGAGCACCGGAGCGCGTCGAGAATCGCTCGACTCACCGTGACCTCGCGACGAACACCGGCGACGACTTGCAGTGACCGGAGTCACACTGGCCGAATGCTCGGCACCGATGAAATCATGGGTCGAACGCCGTCTCACCAGTGGCGAGAAAACCGTCGGTCGGCATGAAGCACCCGTCAGTCGCCCCAACAGCCGCACGGATCAGATGGAGGAACTCATGAGCACCGAGAACGAAGAAGCGTCGTTCGCAGCTTCAGTCGGCCGCGAGCCGAACGGAACGCTGGCGCGATTGGCGAGAGCGTGTGTGCGGCATCGTTGGATCGTGATTGGTTCATGGGTGTTGGTGCTGATCGGCGTGAACGTTGTTGCCGCGGCGGTCGGGCCGGATTTCCGGACCGATTTCACCTTCCCCAACAGTGAGTCCAAGGAGGTGCAGGAATTGCTCGAAGCCAACGCACCGGACCGGGCGGGTTTCACCTCGCAAATCGTGTTCACGGCGCAACAGGGCATCGACGATCCGGCGGTTCGTTCGACGTTGGAAGACATCCTCGACTTTGCCCAATCGCAGGGTGACATCACGGTCACCAGCCCGTACGACAGTGCTCAGCAGGTCAGTGCCGATGGCACGATCGCGTTTGCCCAACTGGACATCCGTGACAGCCGATCGTTCACCGAGTTGCAAGACGTCGGCAACGAGATCATCGATCACGGCGATGCGATGTCGGCGGTCGCGGGCCTGGAGATCGAGTACGGGGGTGACCTCTTCGCTGAGTTCAGCATGCCCGAGAGCGAGATCTACGGGCTCATCGCGGCGGTGATCATTCTCATCCTGGCGTTCGGCTCGGTGCTGGCAATGGGCCTGCCGATCGGTACCGCGCTGTTCGGCCTCGGCATCGCCTCGGCACTGGTCACACTTGCCAGCCACGTCATCGCAATGCCCGATTTCACGACCGCGATGGTGGCGATGATCGGCATCGGTGTCGGCATCGACTACGCCCTGTTCATCGTCACCCGCTACCGGGAGAACCTGCGATGGGGCGCCTCGGTGGAGGACTCGATCGTCGCCGCGATGGACACCAGCGGACGCGCCGTGCTGTTCGCCGGTCTGACAGTGATCATCGCACTGATGGGCCTGTTCCTGATGGGGCTGTCGTTCGTCCAGGGCGTCGCAGTCGCCAGCGCGTCCGGCGTGGCACTGGTGATGGCCAGTTCACTCACCCTTCTTCCGGCGCTGCTCGGGTGGGTCGGCACACGGATCGATCGCACCACCTGGGCGGCCCTCGTCGCCGTCGCACTGATCGTGGTGGCGGCCATCGTCGGCATCGTCGCGGGAGCGAGTGGCATCTTCCTCGGTGGCTTGCTCCTTGCCATCGTGCTGTTCGCTGCAAGCTTCGCCTACAAGCCACTGCGGCGATTCGTCCCACACCGTTCCGAACGCCCGAAGGAGGAGCAGGTCTGGTATCGCTGGAGCCGCTTCATCCAGCGTCGGCCCTGGCCGAACGCGATCGCAGGCGTCGTCATCCTGCTGATCCTGGCCATTCCATTGTTCTCGATCAGGCTGGGCTTCGGCGACTACGGCAACTACCCCGAGGACTCGACCGTGCGCAAGGCGTACGATCTCGTCGCCGAAGGATTCGGTCCAGGCAGCAACGGTCCCCTGTTCATCACCATCGAGGGTGAGAGTGCCAACGACCAGCAGGCGATCGGCGGGTTCGTCGACACGCTCAACGGCACCGCCGACGTTGCCTTCAGCGTGCCGACCGCGATCAACGATGCGGTCACCCTTGTCATCGTGTACCCGCAGAGTGCCCCCCAGGACGAGGCAACATCGACGTTGGTGGAGACGTTGCGCAACGACGTCATCCCGGCCAGCGGACTCGATGCCAAAGTCGGCGGGTTCACTGCCGGCGCGACGGACTTCTCGTCATATCTCGGTGGACGAATGCCGTTGCTGATCGGCGTCGTGTTGTTGCTCAGCTTTCTTCTCCTGATGTTGGTGTTCCGCAGCATCCTCGTTCCGCTCAAGGCCGTCGTCATGAACCTGTTGTCGATTGCCGCTGCCTACGGGGTGATCGTGGCAATCTTCCAGTGGGGCTGGGCGTCCGACATCATCGGTGTTCCCAAGCCCGGTCCGATCGACGCGTGGATCCCGATGTTCCTGTTTGCCATCGTGTTCGGGCTGTCGATGGACTACGAGGTCTTCCTGCTGTCCAGGATCAAGGAGGAATACGACCGAACCAGGAACAACGCCACCGCAGTGGCTGACGGACTCGCCGCGACCGCACGGGTGATCACCGCCGCCGCGCTGATCATGTTCTGCGTGTTCTTCGCCTTCGTGCTCGGCGACGACCGATCGTTGAAGCTGTTCGGCCTCGGACTCGCGATCGCAGTCCTGATCGACGCCACGATCGTGCGAATGTTGCTCGTGCCGGCGACCATGGAACTACTCGGCGACAAGAACTGGTGGATTCCTCGCTGGCTGGACCGGATACTGCCCCATGTCAACGTCGAAGGTCACCACGAAGCCACCACGAACGGATCCGACGAGGTCGACAACGACGAATCCGCCCCTGACAAGGAGCTCACCGCCGCCAACTCCTGACGTTGCGCCTTCCGCGACCTCCGGTTAGTCATCGTCCTTCAATGCGATCGAGTCGTAGAGAGACGCCAGCGCGTCTTCGACGGATTGGCGTTCGTGAGGGCGTACTCCGGTCGCTTCGAGGAGCACGGGTCCGAACACGGCGAAGCACAGTTGCAGCGAGGTCATGGTGATCGCCCGAGCCCGTGCCTCGGAGCGTGCGTTGTCGCTGCTGGCGTTCATGCGCGACTCGACGGCCTCCACCAGGGCTGCGGCCAGCGGGAACTCGTCGTCGGCATCCACGGTTTCCGAGTCGTGGAGGTGCCAGCGGACCAGCGCCCTGAAGTACGGATCACTGGTGGTGATCAGGGGCATCGATGTGACGTCGCCATGGGCCGTGACGAAGTCGTCGCGAAGTGCTCCGAGCCCGGCGCGCAGGGCGGCGTCCTTGCCGCCGAAGTAGTGGTGGACGAGTCCGTAGTTCACGTCCGCCTCGGCTGCGAGGTCGCGTCCGGCGATGGTGCCGGGTGCGCGGTCAGGCAGAAGTCGCTTCGCTGCCTCGATGAGCGAATCGCGCCCGGTGCCGGCTCGGCGTTTGACCGAAACGTCCTCGTCGTTCGACGAACCCATTGACATAGATTAGCCGTTTGGCTAAGTTCATGTCAAACGCCGACCCGTACAAGGAGCAACCATGGGCGATCAGGTGACGAGCTGGGCGAGTGACTACGACATCTTCGATCCGGCGTACATCGAGGATCCGTTTCCGATCTGGGACGACCTCCGAGCGCAGTGTCCGGTCGCGCACACCACGCGATGGGGCGGGTCGTGGCTGCCGACGAGCTATGCCGACGTCACTGCGATCGCTCGCGATGTCGAGCACTTCAGTTCGCGCAGCGTCAGCGTCGTGCCACCGCCGGATGACGAGGACGGGCTCCTGCCGGCCGGGGTCCCACCGATCAGCGCCGACCCGCCGGAACACACCTGGACGCGCCGACTCCTGCTGCCGTGGTTCTCGAAGGACCGTGTGGCGGAGTATGAGATCGCGACGCGCGCGTTGTGCCGTCGCCTCGTCGACGACCTGGTCTCGCAGGGGCAGGCGGACGCCGCCGTCGACTACGCCCAGCAGATTCCGGTGAGAGTCATCGGGTTGGTGCTCGGCGTGCCCGAGGAGATGGCGGACACGTTCACCGGCTGGGTGCGCGATGTGTTGGAGTTCGCCCACGACGCCGATCGTCGAAGTGTCGCCCGCAACGAGTTGATCGCGTACTTCCTCGGCGAGATGGAGATTCGTCGCAACGGTGACGGAACCGACCTGATCAGCACACTGCTGCACACGGAGCACGAAGGAGCGCCCGTTCCAGACGCGCACATCCTCGGAACCGTCGCGCTGACCCTGATCGCCGGCGTCGACACCACCTGGTCCGGGATCGGCGCCGCGCTGTGGCATCTCGCTTCCCATCCCGAGGATCGTCGGCGACTCGTCGCACATCCCGAACTGATCCCGACGGGGGTCGAGGAGCTCCTGCGGGCGTACTCACCGGTGACCATGGGGCGCATCGTGGCTGCGGACGTCGAGATCGCCGGGTGTCCGATGCGGGAGGGCGACCGGGTGCTGCTCAACTTCCCCGCGGCCAATCGCGACCCCGACGCGTTCCCGCATCCCGATGTGGTGCAGATCGACCGTGAGATCAATCGGCACGTCGCGTTCGGGGCGGGCATCCACCGGTGTGCCGGATCGAACCTCGCCCGCATGGAGATGCGTGTCGCGATCGAGGAGTGGTTGACCCGGATCCCCGAGTTCGATCTCGAGCCGGAGGGGCAGGTCACCTGGGCGGGCGGTCAGGTGCGCGGCCCTCGCAACATTCCTGTGGTGTTCCCGAGTCTGTGAGCCACGTGACCGCGCCGGCCCTACCCGCGGACCAGCCGACGATGCAGCCTCGGTGCGTACTGCCCCGCACGGACCAGGATCCCGACGCCGTGGCCGTCTGGACGCAGGACGGATCCGTGTCGTGGGCCGTACTCGAAGATCGCTCCCGTCGCGTCGCCCAAGGATTGCGGGCCGAGGGTGTCGCCGGGCGTGATGCCTGGGCGGTGTTGGCTCGCAATCGTCTGGAATGGGCCGAACTCGCGTTGGGCAACGCTCGCGCCGGTTCGCGGTACGTCCCGTTGAACTATCACCTCACCGCCGGGGAGATGGCCGAACTGCTGGTGGACTCCGGCTCGAGGCTGCTCCTCGTCGGGTCCGACGATGAGAAGGTCGGCCGGGAAGCTGCTGCGGCTGCCGGTATCGAGCGGGTCATCGTCCTGGGTTCCGACTACGAGACATGGCTGGGCGACCAGTCACCCGAACCACTTGCCGAGTGCAGTGCCGGCGCAGCCTTGCAGTACACCGGCGGAACGACGGGGCGATCCAAGGGCGTCATCCGGTCCGGCGCATCGGCGACGGCGAGCGAGCTCGCTCGCCCGTTCGCCCAGTGGGCCACGATGACGCACATGCCCAGCGGCGAGCAGATGATGCTGGCGACCCCGGCCTATCACGCGCTCGGCGGTGCCGTGCTCATGGCGTCGATGGCGCTCGGCAACCCGTTGATCATCACCGACCGCTGGGACCCCGTCCGCATGCTGGCGCTGATCGAGGAGCACCGAGTGGTCGGGGTGCCGATGGTGCCGACGCAGTTCATCCGCCTCCTGAAACTCGAGCCGGAGACCCGCGATCGGTACGACGTGTCATCGTTGCAGTGGGTGCTGCACACGGCGGCACCCTGTCCCGAGTGGGCAAAGCGCCAGATGATCGAATGGTTCGGTCCGGTGATCGTCGAGCTCTACGGCTCGTCGGAGGGCGTCGGCCCCGTGATCGCGACCTCCGAAGAGTGGCTCGCCAGGCCCGGTACCGTCGGCAAGGCAACCGCCATGCTCGAATTGTCGATCCTGGACGACGACGGCAATGACCTTCCCGCAGGAGAGATCGGCATGATCCACGCCAAGCGCATCGACGGCACCCCCTCCTACCACGGTGATCCGGCGAAGAGTGCCGCGATGGTGAGGCCCGACGGACGCTTCACGGTCGGCGACGTCGGCTGGCTCGACGAGGACGGCTATCTGTTCCTCTCGGATCGACGCGTCGATCTGATCATCGCCGGCGGCACCAACATCTACCCGGCGGAGATCGAGGCGGTGCTCACGCAGCACCCCGACGTCACCGACGCCGCCGTGTTCGGCCTCCCCCATCCCGAATGGGGCCAGCAAGTCAAGGCCGTCGTGCAACCGGCTGACGGCGTACAGATCGACATCGCCGAGCTCATCGACTTCGCTCGGGCCCGGCTGGCGTCGTTCAAGGTGCCGGCCTCGATCGACGTCGATCCTGGGCTCCCACGCGAGGCGAGCGGCAAGCTCAAGAAGCACCAGCTTCGCGAGCGTTACGACAAGGAAAGCGAGTAGCACGATGGAACCAGGCGAATTCGAAGGGGTCGCGGGCCGAACGCTCGACGAGTCGACACCGTGGTGGCCGCCATTGCCGAGTGCACCCGACGACGCTCCCAACGTGGTCGTCGTGCTCCTCGAC
>JBGTEH010000274.1:0-6124 GCA_041747915.1 Ilumatobacteraceae bacterium | reverse complement strand
GGTGGCCAGCGCGGTCTGGATGCCGAGGCCGACGAGCATCACGAAACCACCGATCACCGCGATCGTTCCGACCAGGCCGAGTTCGTCGGCGATCACCGCGAAGATGAAATCGCTGTGGGCGTAGGGCAGATAGCCCAACTTGCCCTTGCTGCCGCCGATCCCCGAACCCGAGATTCCACCCGACGCCATGCTCAGGTAGCCCTGGTAGGTCTGGTAGGCCAAGCGGTCCTTCTCCTCGGCCACGTTCATGAACGCAGTGAAGCGGTCGAACCGACGAGGGCTCGACACCACGAACAGCAGTGCCGCACCACCGGCTGCGGCGACGAGAGCGGCGAGCGGAGTCGCGGGCACACCGGCGATCCAGGCGACGCTGAACACGATCGCCCCGAGCACCACGGCAGATCCGAGGTCACCCTGGGCCAGGCACAGCGCCGCTCCCAGGCCGGCCAATGCACCGAGGGGAATCAAGGTCGAGCGTCGATCGCCGAGTTCGTCGCGCCTGCGGGTGAGAAGATCGGCCGCCAGTACGACCACGGCGAGCTTCAGGAACTCCGACGGTTGGCCGCTGAGCGGGCCGAGGCGCACCCACGAGTGAGCACCGTTGACGCTCGCACCGATGCCGGGGGCGAACGGAGCTGCCATCGCAGCGGCAGACAGCAGCCCGAGGGGAATCACGACGCGTCGCCACGATCCGTACGGGATCCGAGCGACGATCACGAGACCGATCAGTCCGATCACAGCCCACGCCGCCTGCTTACCGAAGACCCGGTACGGCGAGTGGCCGAGGTTGGCCTCGGTGACGGCCGACGCCGACAACACCATCACCAAGCCGAGCATCACCAACACCGTCACGACGCCGGCGATGGCGTAGTAGGTGCCCGGCGGCGGACCGAGCACCTCGGCGGCCGCACGCGGCCGGCTCTGTACCTTGACAGCCGTGGCGCGCGGTCGCTTCTCGTGGCTGCGTGGCGCCCGTCGGGTGGACGTGTCCCCGTCGTTCAATCGGTCGAGCGCAGCGCGCCGGCGGTCAGCGACGGTCAAGGTGCTGGACATGCATCCCCCTCAGGTGTGGCGTGATGGTTGGAGTGATGGTTGGAGTGATGGTTGGCGTGATGGCTGGCGTGATGATTGTCGTCATGCTCGACCAGCGTTCGGAAGTGCTCGCCGCGTTCTTCGAAGTTGCGGTACTGGTCGAAGCTCGCGCACCCCGGCGACAGCAGTACCGTCGATCCGGGTACGGCGACCGCACGTGCGAGATCGACGGCAGCGGCCAGGTCGTCGACAACCTCACAGCGCGCGACGCCATCGAATGCGGCGATCACCGCTGGTGCGGTGGCGCCGAGTGCGATCACGACATCGACCCGATCGCGGTCGCCCGCCATCGGTGACAGGTCGACGTGCTTGTCGTAACCGCCGGCGATCAGCACGATGTGGTCGAACGAACGGATCGCGGCAGCTGCGGCATGGGGTGTCGTTGCCTTCGAGTCGTTGAACCAGGCCACGTCGTCCCATGTGCCGAGGTGTTCCAGGCGGTGCGGCGGGCCGGTGAACGTTGCGAGCGCGGCTCCGACGGCAGATCGGTCGGCGAGCCCGGTCTCCATCACCAGCGCCGCGGCTGCCAGCGCATTGGTGATGTCGTGCGGGAGGCTGCGACGCATCGCCGACACCTCGCAGATCACACCGGCGGGGCCGTACAGCGACCCATCCGAAGTGTGGTAGTCGGCGCCACTGGCGCCGAAGGTCACGTGGCGGGCAGGCGCCACGTCGAGACGACGCATCACCGCCGGGTCGTCGACGAACCCGATGGCGACGTCGCCATCGCGTTGATTCGCAAAGATCTGCGCCTTGGCGACCTCGTACGACTCCATCGAGCGGTGCCAGTTGAGGTGGTCCGGCGCGAGGTTCAGCCACGCCGCCCCCTCGGCACGGAACGACGGTGTCCAGGCGAGGCGGAAGCTGGTCGCCTCGACGACGAAAGCGTCGAGGTCCAACGCAATGGCATCGACGAGCGGGGTGTCGGTGTTGCCGGCGTCGACGGTGCGCAGCCCTGCGGCTCGCAACATCTCCACCGCGAGCATGGTGGTGGTCGTCTTGCCGTCGGTCCCGGTGACGGCCACCATCGGGCGCGGTCCGCCCGGACGTTGCTGCTCCCATCGGTAGGCCAACTCGATCTCCGACACGAGTTCCACGTCGCGTGCCTGGGCCCGAACGATGATGTCGTGGGTCTCAGGGATGCCCGGTGCCGGGCTGACGAGATCGCACGAGCCGAGCAGGGCATCGAGCTGTGCTGCGGTCGGCCGCTCGACGATGTCCACGCCGAATTCGTCGGCGAGCCGTTGACGCTCGACGGTGACGTCGTCGTCGGCGACGATCACATCGACGCCGTGACGACGCAGCGCCCGCACCGTGGCCGCGCCCGCGACTGCCAAGCCGTACACGAGTGCTCGCCTCACGTCCCCCCCGAGGTGATCTCGGTGAAGTCCCCGATGAAGATCGCCAACGCCGTGGCGACGCAGATCGCCGAAATCAACCAGAAGCGGATGATCACTGTGGTCTCGGGCCAGCCGATGAGTTCGAAGTGATGGTGGATCGGCGACATGCGGAACAACCGCTTGGTCCGCCCGGACGCCTTGAACACGCCCATCTGGATCGCCACCGAGCCGGCCTCCATCACGTTGATACCGCAGATCAGGATGAGCAGCAGTGTCGTGTTCAGCGTGAGCGCACAGAACGCCAAGGCGGAGCCGATCGCGAGAGCACCGACGTCGCCCATGATGATTCGGGCCGGAGCCGCGTTCCACCACAGGAACCCAAGACACCCGCCGGCGAACGCAGCGGCGAACACGCCCATGTCGAGCGGGTTGACGACGGTGCCGTAGATGTCGGGGTTGCGAAACGCCCAGTAGGCGATGATCGTGAACGCACCGAACCCCATGAGTGCCGAGCCCGAGGCGAGCCCGTCGAGCCCATCGGTGACGTTGACGGCGTTCGTGGTCGCCCAGATGATCATGCCCGCCCACAGCACCCAGACCGCCGTGGGCACTTCGAGCCCGACGCTGCCCCGCGTGAGGCTGATCGTCTCCGAGATGCCGGTCGCCACCACCAGCCACCAGGCCAACAGGAGACTGGCGATCATCGTGATGTAGTTCTTCTGCTTCCAGAAAATTCCGCGATTGTGCCGCTTGCGGACCTTGATGAAGTCGTCGAGGAACCCCATCAGCGCCATGAACAGCACGCCGATCCAGACGATCAGGGTCTGATCGGAGAAGGCGAGGCCGCGACGCACATGAGCGATCAGCCAGCCGGTGAACGCAGCGACCACGATGGCGATGCCGCCCATCGTGGGCGTGCCCTGCTTGTGCATGTGGTGCTCGGGGCCGTGGTCCTCCTTGCCGAGGATCGGTTGTCCCTGACCCCGGGTTCGGAAGAAGACGATCAACCAGCGGGTGCCGAACAGCGACACGAACATGGCCACGGCCCCTGCGACCATGATCGCGATCACGCCCGGTCCTCCGTGACCATCTCCGTGAGCGCCTCCAGGATCTCGGTGGCGACCTGCACGTCGTCGAATTCGACGGTCCGATCCGCGTACTCCTGGGTCCGTTCGTGGCCCTTGCCGGCGATCACGACAACGTCGCCCGCGCCGGCGGACTCCAACGCTGTTCGAATGGCTGATCTGCGATCGGGGTCGCTCACGACTCGCCGACGGTACTCGGCACCCACCCCCTCGAGGATGTCATCGATGATCGCCGTCGGTCGCTCGCTGCGGGGGTTGTCAGAAGTCACCACGACGCGATCTGCCAACTCGCTCGCGGTGCGACCCATCTCGCGTCGCTTGGGCCGATCTCGTTCGCCGCCGCACCCGAACGCCACGATCACCGATGCGCCCGACGCCACCGCACGCGCCGAGCGCAACACCTCGGCGAGGCCATCGGGTGTGTGTGCGTAGTCGACCACCACCGTGATCCCGAGGCGCTGCGCCCCAGCGGTCGTGATCACCTGGAACCGACCAGGGACCGGAGCCACCGAGCGAAGTGCTGCCGCGGCGGCGGCCGGGTCGACTCCCAGCTCGACCGCTGCGGTGAGCGCGAGCAGCGAGTTGGCGACGTTGAAACGGCCGCCGATCGGAACCTCGACCACGATGTCGTTCCATCGGTACCCGTGCGACACGGCGTCGACGCGGATGTCGGCCAGCTCGGCGACGGACACCTCGACGACGCGGAACTCCTTGCCGGCAACAGCCGACGCAGCGGTGTCGGCGAGCAGGCGCCCATATGGATCGTCGACGTTGACGACGCCGACTGGCGCGAAGTCGTGGGAGAAGAGCCGGGCCTTGGCGCGGAAATACTCCTCGGGCGAACCGTGGAGGTCGAGATGGTCGTGGCCGAGGTTGGTGAACAGCACCACGTCGAACTCGGTGCCGTCCACCCGGTGCAGTGCCAGCGCGTGCGATGACACCTCGAGCACTGCGGCATCTCGTCCGTCGTCGAGGAATCCGCGCAACGTGTGCTGCAGTTGGGCGGCCTCGGGGGTGGTGCGCGGCCCGTGCAGCGTGCCGATCACACCGGTTGTGCGGCCGGTTCCGGTCAAGATCGCTTCGACGAAATGCGCGGTGGTCGTCTTGCCATTCGTCCCTGTGATCCCCACGGTGGTCAGTGAGCGGCTCGGCGATCCGAGCAGCGTGGCGGCGATCGGCCCGACTCGAACTCGGGTGTCGTCGACGAGGATCTGGGCGATGGGCACATCGACGACGTGATCCACCACGACGGCGACGGCACCATCGCGCACGGCCCGGTCGACGAAGTCGTGACCGTCGAAGGACTGCCCCCGAAGGCACACGTACACCGAGCCCTGGCTGACGCGTCGCGAGTCGTCGACGACATCGGTGATCGCAATCCCAGTGGCGACGAGTTCCTCGATCTGCTTCAGACCGGCGGGGTCGTCGGCCACCTCAGCCGCCCTCGCACTGGGGCGCGGTGGGGTTCGGGACGATGCCGAGTTCGTGCACGAGAGTCGGCACCAGCTCGGCGAACACCGGTGCCGACGCCGTACCGCCGAAGCGGTCGTCGGTGCCCGCCGGTGGCTGGTCGACGGAGATCAGTACGGTCACCTGGGGGTCGTCAGCGGGGAAGAAGCCGACGAAACTGGCGTAGTAGATGCGGTTGCCGTTGTCGTCGAAGTACGTGCCATTCGGGGCCACCTTGTACGCCGTTCCGGTCTTCCCGGCGATCGAGATGCCGTCGACCTTCGCCCTCGTCGCTGTGCCGCTGCAGACGACGTTGCGCATCATCTCGATCGTCTGTGTCGCTGCCTGCTCGGTGACGACGCGGCGCTCGAGAGACGGTGGCGTGTCCAAGATCGAGCCGTCGGGGCCGACCGTCGATTTCACCAATTTCGGTGCAACGTACACGCCGTCGTTGGCAATGGCATTGATCGCGGCGACGAGCTGCAGCGAGGTGCTCGCGACCCCTTGGCCGTAGGCCACCGTCACGCGTTCGGATCCCCACAGGTCTTCGGCCTCCTTCAAGATGCCGGTCGACTCGCCTGGGAAGTCGAGGGCGGTCTTTTGCCCGAGGCCGAATGCGGCCATGTAGTCGCGGTGGCGTTCGCGGCCCATTTCCTGCTGCACTGCGATCGTACCGATGTTGGATGACTTGACGAGGATCTGCGACACCGACAGCCACTCGTCGGGGTGTTCGATGGCGTCGGCCAACAGGTCGTCGTAGAACTGCTTGCGCCATGGCACGAGGAAGGAGGTCTCAGGGGTCACCAGACCGTCGCTGAGTGCGCTGGCGATCGTGATGACCTTGGCGACCGACCCCGGCTCGTACGCATCGACGGCGGCGTAGTTGGCCGACGTCACCTCGTAGTCAGCGGTTTCGTCGTTCAGGCGCACCGAGGCCATCGAGTGGATCTCGCCGGTATCGGTGTCGACCACGATCGCGGTCGCGCCGCGTGCGCCGACCTCGGACACCTTCTCCAACAGCACCTGCTCGGTCGAGTACTGGATCGAGCGGTCCAGCGTGAGGACCAGGTCGTTGCCGGACACGGGCCGGGCGGTCACCGTTTCCGAGCCCGGGATCGAGCGGCCGTTGGGGGCGACCTCGCGTCGCATCTCCCCGCC
>JBGTEH010000273.1:0-18115 GCA_041747915.1 Ilumatobacteraceae bacterium | reverse complement strand
GGGATGCGACTCGAAGCAATCGCCACGATGCTCGGCCATCGCAGCTTGCGCATGACGCTCACCTACGCCCGCATCGCGAACAAGACCGTCGCTGACGAATACGCCACCGCCTCCGCGAAGATCGACGCGCTCTACACCGCGACCGACCCTGAGCAACGCCTCCAACAACTCGCCGGTGAGCACCGCCGCATGCTCGCCAACGGCTGGTGCAACCGGCCCATCGCGACCGACTGCGTGTACGAAACGATCTGCGAGGGCTGCGGCTACTACCAGACAACTGTCGAGTTCCGACCCACCCTTCGAGCCCAAGCCGACCACGCCGAACGCAACCATCAGAGCGAACGCGCCACCATCTACAACCGGCTCCTCGACACCCTCCCCGCCGAGGCCGGTTGAACCTCGATTACCGGAATAACCCGATTGCCCCTTGACGGATTACCGGAATAACTGCCGCTCGGCGCTACCTCTCGACCGATGGTCCACTCGTTACGGCCGCCTGATTTCTTGGCGTTGCCGCATGGGCTCGAACCGCCGCACATCGGCAGCCGTGACGCCATCGGCGCGCGATCGAATCAGCCAGCGAGCAGGCCCAGCCAGCCAGCTCGGGAGAGCGCCTCTCCCAGCGAGCGCTTTCGGGACGTCGAAAACGAGAAGTCGAGTTCGCGCCCGTCAACTCCGTCGACCTTCAGCGATGCGCTGAGCACACCTCGCTCAATGCGCACCCGGCTGATTGCATCCCGCGAAAGCACGAGCGGCTGAAACATGCCCTCAGGCGATCGGACAACGAGATCAGAGGGGTGGAACTCGAGTACGACGAGGTCCCAAGAGATCGCCATCCCGGCGACCCACACTTGGCCCCTCGCCGACGACAAGGGGCGGCCGCTCGGGGGTTGGCCGGTCATCAGCCGTGCGGTGTTCGCCGCACCGACTGTCACCCTGCGACGCCTCCGCAACACGAGCACCGCCGTCAGCACACACCACGCGACAAACGAAGCAGCGGCGAACGCGAGGAGGGTCTGCACCGAGAGCGACACCATGTCTTCAATGCATCGGCAACGCGTCAGCACGGCTTGAACCAGGCGCCGCAGCGACTGACTCGGTCCTCGAACTCGATTGAGCCCCTCGGCTGAGCAGACCCGAACGAGAATTGCGAGCCAAACCCGACGGTGCGCATGAACTCGGCCCGAACGGGCATCGCCGGTCGGGATTATCTCGTGTCACGCTTGGGCCGCAGTCGCACACGGCCCAGACAACGGGAGTCGAGATTATGAGCGGCGCTATCGAGCGGTCGCGGCCCGGCGGGTCAGTACAGCGTTGTCGTTGTGTCTGCGGGTCAGATCGGGCACCGGCGCTCAGAGATGGGCCCGTATGGTGAGCGAATGCCAGCGACGCTCCGATCGATCTTGCTTTTCGCGCTCGCTGCTGTCGCCGAGATCGGTGGAGCGTGGCTCATCTGGCAAGGCGTCCGCGAGCACCGCGGCGTGGCGTGGGTGGGAGCCGGGATCGTGGCACTCGCCGCGTACGGGTTCATTGCGACGATGCAGCCCGATGCAAACTTCGGTCGGATCTTGGCCGCGTATGGCGGAATCTTCGTGGCTGGTTCGCTGGCGTGGGGCCGACTGGTCGACGGGTTCAAGCCGGACCGCTTCGATCTCGCGGGAGCAGGTATCTGCCTGATTGGAGTCGCGGTCATCATGTACGCGCCACGCTGACCAAAGTTCTGCTTGACCTTCGTGTTGGCACGAAGGTTTATCGTGAACAGCGATGACGACTGGCCTGAAGATCAAGGACGTTGCCGACGCGAGCGGCTTCAGCGCGAACACGCTTCGGTACTACGAACAGATTGGGCTGCTCCCCGAGTCGGCGCGCACATCCGCCGGCTACCGGGTCTACGACCAACGCACACTCGATCGTCTCGCGTTCATCTCCCGCGCCAAGCAGCTGGGCTGCACCCTGGAGGAGATCACCGGACTGACGACCGCCTGGGACGGCGGCCAGTGCGGCCCGATCCAAGATCAACTCCGTCAACTCGTGTCGGACAAGATCGCGGCAGCACAGCAGCAACTCGCGGAACTGATGACCTTCACCAGTGAGCTACAGCACGCCGCGATCGTCCTTGAGCGTCACCGACCGGATGGGCCGTGCGATGACGGGTGTGGCTGCGTGACCGATCCCGATGACACGACCAACACGGACGCGTCGATCCAAGCTGTCAGCCTCTCGCCGAAACCTGCCCCGTGCGATGAGGAGCCCGCGATCGCGTGCACGCTGTCGGCCGGGTCGATGAAGGGCCGCCTCGATGACTGGCAGGCGTTGCTGACTCACGTCGAGCGACGCGAACGAATCGATGAAGGAGTCCGATCTGTGTTCGCCGCCTCGGTGCCGATTGACGACCTGATCGGACTGGTTGCAGCAGAACAGGACTGTTGCCAATTCTTCCGATTCAACATCACCGTCGATACCCGCGGGATCGCTCTTGAAGTCCGAGCGCCACAAGAGGCACTGCCGATTGTCGAGTCGATGTTCGGCGTGCCCGCATGAGCACCAAGAAGGAGGGTGCAACCGTCGTCGGAGTTGGAGTCGCCGCATGCGCGGCCTGTTGCGCCGGCCCAATTCTCGGTGTGCTGGCAGCAATCGGGTTGGGGACCGCCGCCGGGTTCTTACTCGTCGGCACCGTCGCACTCATCGTCGGTGCCGCGGTGATCGCGCTCGTCGTGCTTCGTCGCCGTCGCCGCACAATTGAGTGCACCCCAATTGCGGCCAAGCCCGCACTCGTCGAGTTCTCCCGCACGCGAAACCAACAGGCGGCCGACAACTGAGCCACCACGCCCCATACAGATCTGTCAACGACGCCTCGGAAACGCGCTCGGTGCTGAGTTTTCCCGGGCGCGCGGCTTGGGCCGTTCCCCGAGTGACGTAGACGATCATCACGACGTGATCCTGTTGAGCGATACCGAGCGCTCGAACGCTCAGCCCTGTGGCGTGGTTCGGGTCATCGGGCCTCAACACCCCGCGTCCGCCCGGCACGTCTGGCGCCGTTATCCGAGGGCGATGAGCAGTACGCCGGCGGCAACCAGTCCGATCTCGACCAGCACGGTAAAGACGGTGACTGATAGCCGGTCCAGGATTCGTTTGCCCACCCACGCCCCGGCGGCTGCGGGGGGAGCGAGAGCGAGTCCGATACCGAGGGTGCGTGCCGTGAGAATTGACGCTGCCCCGAACACCACCAGCTTGGTGACGTGCATCACGACCGCGGAGGCGGCCTCAGTGCCGATGTAGGCGCCGCGGGTCAACCCGCGCGCCAAGAAGAACGGCGCGACCAGGGGCCCGACAGTCCCCAACAACGCCGATCCGAATCCTGACACGGCACCCACCGCGACGAACGCCCGATCTGACGGTGGCCTCGGCGCGGGACGGACCCGACGCCATACCACCGCAACGAGCAGGAACACGCCGATCAGCCGCGTCAGACCCGACACCGGTGCCGTCGAGAACACGATCGCACCGACCAGCGCGGCGGGGACTGCGCCTGAGGCGAAGCGGGAGACGAGAACCCGGTCGACCTCGTGGCGGTTGAACCACACCCGACTCGAGTTAGATGCCAGCTGCGCCACCGTCAACACCGCCACGGCATCACGCGTGCCGAACACTGCGATGAACACCGGCAACAGCAACACCGCGCCGCCGAACCCCGCAACGGAACTCAACGTGGCGGTCGCGAACGTTGCCACCACCACGAGCACGATCGTCACCGGCCCATTCAAGCCTCACCAGTCCCGGACTCGGGAACCAGCGCGATCGGTCACCACCGGCCGGGAAAGTGCAGTGCCCGGCTTGGGCCGCGATGCGGCGCGAGGATCCTGGCGTCGGGCGGGTTATCCCTGACACCGAGGGCGGCGATATCGAGTACCTGACCGCTCCGGTCGGCGGGTTGCGATTGCCGAGGTGGGTGCTGGCGAGCGCAGCGGCTCATGACGCGTGCGAGGTGTTGTTGAGCAGGATCGACACGTCTCGCGCGATTCGACCGTTGCGGAGCTCCCAGAACGACACCATGTAGGGCGTTCCGTCCTCGTTGTCGATTTGGGCGGCCACGACGTTGCCCGACGCCGCCACCCGCGACACCCGGGTGTGTTGGCCTTCCGCTGTGGCTTGCGTGAGCGCCGCTCGGACGTCAGGACCTGACAGATCCATCCGATGCCCGTCGACGTGCGCTTCGAGGACGACGTCGTCGGTGTAGTCACCGCTCAGGCTGTCCACGTCGGCGTTGTTGAACGCCGCCTCGTGCCGGCGGAGCCACGACCAGGCAACCGAGTGACGGGACTGATCGGTGCCGGCGAGGATCGTTGCGAGCACGCGCCATCGGCGCTGGCGCTCACGGTAGAGGAACCAGGCGAATGCCGCCACGAGCGGGGTGAGCGGTCCGGCATCGATGTGGACCACGTCGGTGTAGCGGCTGCGGCCGTCGGCGTGCGGCTCGACGAGAATGTCGTGTCGCCACGACCGGATGACGCCGCCGGATTCGTCGGAGCGGAGCAGTCGTTCGTGATCGTCGATGCTCGCAATGCGAATTCGATGCATCGAGAACGGAACGACGCCTGCCAGGAGCAGCCATCCTGTGGCTTCGTCGCCCTGTTGCCATGGCTCGGTCCGGTGACGTACCGGTCGCCAGTCGACGAGGCCTCGGGTGACGAACCGGAATGCTTGGGGGGTACGAACCGCAGCCCACACGAGGTCAGCAGGAGCGTCGAGAATGGTGGAACGGCGGATCGTTCGCTCAGATGTCATGTTCGCTATTGTGAGCAAAGCTCGTATCCGGTTCAACTCGCTTTTGGACGAACTACCTATGGCCCGAACGCCATCAGCAGAACCCCGCAAACATCCCCGCCAACGCCGGTCAGCCGAAACCGTCGCCCGCATCCTCGACGCTGCTGCTCGCATCTTCGACGAACGCGGCTACCGAGCAACCACGACCAACTACGTCGCCGATGCGGCCGGAGTGTCGATCGGCTCGCTCTATCAGTACTTCCCCAACAAAGACGCCTTGCTGGTTGCTCTCGCCGAGCACCACATCGACGCGGTCGCACGGCAGTTCGGCGAACGACTCGCTCACCTACGTGACGAACAGCCGACGCTCGATGACACCGTGCGGTTGCTCCTCGAGCTCACCGTGGAACTCAACGACACCTCCAGGCTTCACGCCATCCTCTTCTCCGACTGCCCACGGACGCCAGCGTTGACCGAACGGCTCGCTCGCTTCACGGAGATGCTCGTGAGCGAGGTGGCATGGCACCTCGAACGCACCGGATGCGGCGAGGCCGACGTCCGGCTACGGGCTCGGCTCACCGTCGCTGCGGTCGACGCCGCCGTTCACGAGGTCGTGCTCACCGAACCGCCGGGCCCCCGCCGCGCGGCTGCGACTAGCGAACTCCGCCGCATCATCATCCAAGGGCTCCGCCCGGCGCAGCCTCAACGACGTTCGGAACGTAGCGCCACTCGTCGAGCGGGCGCCTGAGGAGCCAACGACCCACAGTGTTCGCGTGGATCAACGCAGCACGTCCAGCGCAGCGTCTCGCCAGGCAAACATGTGCTGAGGATTCGCAGCTACCTCACAGGTCATCGACGAGCCGACTTCGACAGCGGCGGCCCGCGGCGGCGCTCTCGGTCCCCCAACCGCCATCGGTCCGGGCACAAACGGACTTTGGGTTGGACAATCTCCTCATAGTCCGTATATCTTCATACCTGTGCAGGTGATTGCCGATATTGAACAGTGTGAGGTCGCGTGCGATGACCATGATCGTGTGGAGTCGGTATCGGCCCGGCTTCTGGCTGTCGACGAGGCCGTCGACCTAGCCGAACTCTTCAGGCTGCTCGGCGATCCGACCCGTGTAAGGATTCTGTTCGCGTTGCTGGAAGCGGGCGAATTGTGTGTGTGCGACATCGCTGCAGTGGTCGACACCACTGAGACCAAGGTGTCGCAAGCGATGCGCCTATTGCGGTCCGCCGGCGTGGTCCGCAATCGACGTGACGGTCGCAACATCTTCTATCGGCTCGACGACGACCACGTACGCACGGTGCTCGAGTTGACCCGCGATCACCTCGCTCACACGATCGCTGCGAGCTGATGGGCGGCGACCACAACCACGGCGCGGGCCTTGCTCGTGCGGGCGCCCGCCACCGAAATCGGCTGGCGGCGGCGTTCGCGATCATTTTCACGTTCTTCGTCGTCGAAGCCATCGCCGGTGTTGTCACCAATTCGCTGGCGTTGCTGTCGGACGCCGGACACATGCTGACCGACGTGATCGGGCTCGGGATGGCCCTGGCTGCGATCCAACTGGCCACCCGGTTCGAGCGCCGCCGCTCCGAGGTGCGGTCACACCACACGTTCGGGCTGTACCGCCTCGAGATCCTGGCGGCGTTCGTCAACTCGCTGTTGCTGTTCGGTGTCGCCATTTGGGTGTTGATCGAAGCGGTTCGTCGCCTGTTCGACGAACCCGAAGTGCTCGGTGTTCCCATGCTGGTGGTCGCAGTCCTCGGCTTGATCGCCAATCTCGTCGCGTTCGCCTTGCTGCGAGCAGGTTCCAAGGAGTCGCTCAATGTCGAAGGCGCCTACCTCGAGGTGCTTGCCGACACGGTCGGTTCGATCGGGGTCATCGTGGCAGCGGTGCTATTGGAAGTGGTTGGCTGGGCGTGGGTCGACCCGGTCGTCGGTGCAGCGATCGGTCTGTGGATCCTGCCGCGCACGTGGAGGTTGGGTGGGCGTGCCGTTCGGATCTTGCTGCAAGCTGCACCTGACCGTATCGATCTCGATGCGTTGGCGACCGACTTGTCAAGCATCGACGGTGTCGTGGACGTCCACGACCTGCACGTGTGGACACTGACGTCGGAGATGGATGCCGCATCAGCACACCTGATGACGGTCGCCGACGCTGATAGCCACGCCGTGCTCGACCAGGCACGAGCGCTACTCACCGACAACTACGACATCGTGCACGCCACCTTCCAAGTCGAACCCGACACCCACGACGGCTGTCGCGAGGTCACCTGGTGACAACCACCTCCACCTCGACGATCGATCATGCCCGGCTGCGGCGACGGGCGATCTGGCTTGCGTGGGCGACCATCGGTTGGAACACCGTCGAAGCAGTTGTTGCGATCGCAGCCGGCGCAGCCGCAGGGTCCGTCGCACTCGTCAGTTTCGGACTCGACTCCACGATCGAGATCGCATCGGCTGCCGTCATCATCTGGCAGTTCTCTGGCCTCGACGAGCAACGCGAACGACGAGCACTACGACTGATCGGCGCCAGCTTCTTCGTCCTCGCCGCCTACGTCGCAGTTCAAGCCCTCGTCGACCTGGCATCGTCCAATCAACCCGATACCTCGCTCGTCGGCATCGTCCTCGCGGCGACATCACTGATCGTGATGCCCACCCTTGCGGTCGCGAAACGACGCACCGGCACCCAACTCGGATCCGTCACCGTCACCGCCGACGGTCGACAGACAATGCTGTGCTCGTACCTCTCAGCGGTACTGCTCGTCGGGCTCGCGCTCAACGCCACCGTCGGCTGGTGGTGGGCCGACCCGATCGCAGCCCTCATCATCGCCGGGCTCGCGGTCAACGAAGGAATCGAAGCATGGAACGGAGACACCTGCTGTGACTGAACGACAGATGCGCACCGGCGCCATACCAAGCGAAGTGTCCAATCGCCTGACCGAACTGCTCAACGATGCGCGAACATCTGGCGCAGCCGGAGACCACGACATGGCGTGGCAAGTCCTCGAGGACGCACACATCCTCTCCCAACCGTGGGTTCGTCCTCATGTCCGCGTCCACGTCGCGATGCTCGCACTCGGCTGGAAGACTCGCGACCGACCCGAGATCCTCGGTCAGATGTTCCGTCTCGCCGTTGCGGCTCCCGGGTCATTGCTCGGCCGATATCCGACGGGCAACACCGGTCGAGCCAACGTGTCAGCTTTCCAAGCGATGCCCATCCGCGACGATCTCGCCGCACTCCTTGGACGACCGCCGTCCTGAGCGTGGCGACCCCTCCAGAGGGCACAACCCTCTACGGTCAGGCGACCCGGCTGTCGTCCCCGTCCGAAGGTGAACCGGGTGGGCGCAGCGACGAAGACGATTTGGGCTCGCGGCCCACCCGCACACTTCGCTCCATCGACTCCGGATTGTTCACGACCGACTTCCGGCGAAGTGTTGGAGGTCGGGCGGGCCATTCGGTAGCGCATAATCCCCGCCCCAGACAGCCATCGAGACTCGTTTGAGATCGCTGCGTACACGAGCAGGGGTCGACCACGCGACGACAGGAACACTCTCGCCGAAGCTCCAGCCTGATCGCACCCCTGTGGCAACAGCCGACGCAGGTCTGGTCTCAAACGCGAGCACGTCTTGCGAGTGCGCGACCCACTGGTACGTTTTCGGCATGGTTCGCACGCTCGATCTCACCGGCTGGGCGGGCCGTTGGGTTGCTCTCGACGACCACGACAAAGTGGTGCGCGACACCGAGACACTCGAGCACCTCATGGCCATCCTTGACGCCGAGGGTGTCGAGGGTGTCTCGATAATGCGTGCCCCCGTGCCGGGCGAACCGGTGGTGTACGGGCTCGGCTGAAGCCCGGCTCTACAACTACACGGACTTCGGCGAAGGACGAGGACGGAGCCCGCAACCAGTTCTGCGGGCAGTGGTCGAGGTCGCGACACCGCACGCGCCAGCGACCTTCCAAGCGGTCATCGACACCGGTGGGCCAATCACCGTCGTCGCCGCCGGCATGCTCGACGCCGGCGGTGATCCGGTCGCAACGGGAACCACGATGATGCTTCGCCTCGGTGGGTCGACCTATTACGTGCCGATCTACGACTTGACGTTGGAGGTTCGCCCTCCGCCTGCGATCACGGCAGGTCAGCCGATTTCCTGGCGGGGTGTCGTGGCGGTACTCGACCCGTGGCCGATGCAAGGCACGGCGGTCCTGCTCGGGCAGTCTGGCTTCCTCGATGCGTTCACCGTGACCTTCGGTCCCGATGGATTCGCGCTCGAACCCGCCGCTACGTTCCACGCCCGGTTTCCGTTGGCTGAGCCTCGCTGAACCTGCCACCACGACCACGAACATCCGTTTGTCCCATATACGGGGCAACACTGATCAACACTCGACAACTCGAGCCTGCACATAAGCCCTGGTCAGACGGCATCCATCGGACGCAACGATCCCGGCTGGACGTCTTTGAACGCATTCGTAATGCGTAGGTCGTGGGTTCGATTCCCACTCTGGGCTCCAAGAAACACCAGGTAGATCGGCATGAGGAGCCAAGCGGTCCGACCGGTGGTGGGAGGGCATACGGGCTGATCACGTCCCGTGTCCGAGCGAGCGTGACAGCGGTAACGGCGGGGCCTCCAGGTTGCGGCCACGCTGCGTGACGAAGTTGGAGATGTTGGGGGGCGGCCGAAGCGGCCGAGTGAAAGTGGGCACCGTTCAGGGTTCAGCGGGGCGTTGGTGCAAGGTGGATCATTGGCGGTCAGGCGCGATCGCTCATCGTTGGGATGATGGTTTGTACCTCTTGAGCGGGGGGAGAACCGCACCGACTACCGCTAGGCCGGGTTCGTTTGGACTTCTTGAGGTTCGCGCTCCTTGATCCTGAGCAGCCACGCGGTCACGCCGAGCAGCAGTATGACGACGCCGAGGACCGCGATCTGCCACAGCTGATCCTCGAAGCGCTCTCCTTCACCGATCGATTCGGCTGCCTTGACCGAGAGCACCACGATCTCCTTGATCGAGGCGATGATGCCGACGAGGAGGAACGGCTCGGCGACGAGCTCGCGTTTGGCGATCGTGATTCGAACGGCGGCGAGCAGCTCCACGAGGATGAACAACAGCAGCAACGTGTCGAGCGCCTCGACAACGGGGTTGGTACCGAAGTCGTCGATCACACCCGCGAGATCATTCCCAGCGACTACCAACAACACGAAAGACGCAACAACCAGGAGAGCTGCGACGCCCAAATAGACAACCTTCTCGGCTGCTTCGAGCGCTGCGTCGGCCCGTCCGGGGCGCCCGCCCTGATCGGAACTGGAATCGGCCACGCCCGACATCATGCCAAACGTAATGTTCGATCCGTTCGTCTGGGTTGGCCGGCAGAGGATATTGCGGAGAAACGATCCGCCTTGTTGCATATCCGACCTGCGCCGCCTCGAAATGCAGGGCATTCAACTCCACGCCCACGCCGTCGGGTGACCACGGATTCGGTGCCGGACGCTTCGTGCTACTTGGCGGTCCGTGCTCGTCGATGGCGGTGACGGTTCTCAGTTGCAGTTCAGCGCCAGTCCTCTCACGCGGACGGATCGCTGGCTCGACGACAAGCGCCAGTTCGTATCCGACCGATACGACCTTGCTCCCGCGTGATCCGATGGCACCATGGTGACACTGACGTACGACTGGTCCGCCGTACCCGCCGAGATACGCGACGAGATCCAGTTCCCGCCCTTCGAGCAACAGCACCTCGACAACTCACTCGAGCACCACACGAATCAGCGTTCGCCATCGGCAGTTGCGTGCGGCCAACCCCATCGTCAGACCCACGCGATAATCGCGCCAGCAAACGCGTTACGCCGCGCTCGCGTTCCGGCGAAGTGTTGGAGGTCGGCCCGGCTATTGGGTAGCGAATAATCCCTGCCTCTGAGAGCGATCGAGACTCGTTTGAGATCGCCCCGCACACGAGCAGGGGCCGAACACGAACACGTCTTGCGTGTGTTCGACCCACTGGTACGTCTTGGGCATGGTTCGCACGCTTGACCTCACTGACTGGGCGGGCCGTTGGGTTGCCCTCGACGAACACGACAGAGTGGAGCGCGTCGGCGAGACACTCGAGGACCTCATGTCGATCATTGACACCGACGGACTCGAGGGTGTCTCGATCATGCGTGCGCCCGTACCCGGCGAGCCGGTGGTGTACGGGCTTGGCTGAGGCCGCACGTTGCGGCCTGCTGATCGCGTTCGGATTGCAGCCGTTTGCGATCGTCTTCAATCGAGCACCGGCGCGTCGAGACCGTCCAGGCGCCAGATCTTGAGTTGCTCGGCACGCGTCTTCAACGTCACCGTGCCGAGCGACGTCACCCGTGCCCCGGACACGGCGCGGCGCGTGGCGTCGCTGATCGCAATCGAGCCGACCGGGGCCAGCGACTCGATGTGAGAGGCGACGTTCACGGTGTCGCCGAGCACTGTGTAGCCGCGCTCCTCGCCATCGCCGATCACGCCGACGACGGCGACGCCCGTGTTGATTCCTGCCCGGAAACGTGGCCAGTCCGGATGGCGCTCGGCCACCTGCCGAGCGGACACCTGGAACCCCAGCGCGGCGCGGGCTGCACGTGCTGCGTGGTCCGGCTGGTCCGCCGACACGTTGAACGTAACCATGACGGCATCGCCGATGAAGCGGTCCAAGCGACCACCCGCCGTCCGGATGTCGGGGAGTACCGCCTCGAAGTAGGTGTTCAGCATGGTGCGCACCTCCTCGGGCGTATGCGCCTCGGAGAATGCTGTGAACCCCTTGAGGTCGGCGAACAGGATCGTGACCTCCCGAGTTCCGCTGGCCACTTCATCGAGATACAGGTCGCTGAAGCGCTCGTACTCCGGTAGTCGCCCCGAGGCGTACGCGATTGCGCCGAACGCGACGACCATCAGGCCGTGCCACACCCACCAGGAGATTCGCCAGCTCTCGGTGAAGCTGACCGCTATGGCGGCCTCGGCCAACAACACCCAGGCTGCGGCGACCGCGATGAGCAGACCGGCGCGACGCTCACGCGCAAGAGAGAGATAGCGCCAGGAGGCAACGGCGAACATCAATGCCGTCGGCACCCCCAACGTGATCATCAACGCCGAACCCGACTCGACCGGTGTCGGATCGTCGAGCGGCGGCAGCTCGGCGAGCGATACCAGGACCCAGATCGCAACCGCAGCACAAAGGATCAAGCGGAGCGCGCTCGCATGGGCCATCACCCACCTCGCCCGCGGCCCGTCCAACGGGATTGCGGACCACAGGGAGAACGCGCTCGCGATCACCAGTCCGGTGGGTACCGCAACCACGAATCCTGTGTTCGATCCCGATATCAACACCCTCGGGGTCGCCAACGCGTGAAGCCCGAGGAACGCCGACGCCGACAGGAACGACATCGACACGAGGAACAGCCGGGCATCCGAGCGCCGTCGCGCCGAGACGCCGACAGACCAGCCGAGCGCTGCAGCGATCGCCGCCGCACCCAGAACGAGCCAGAAATGTGATGGCTGGTGGTCCCAGCGCGGGTCGCTCGAGGGAGCCGCGAGCAGCAGCACAAGGCCCACGATCGGCGTGGCCAGTGCGACCGCGATCGCGGCCACAGTGCGTCTCGACATCACTTCCGCCGACGGAGGCACACCCACAAGTTAGTCGGCCATCGAGGTGTCAATGTCCGACATTCGACCTCACGCCAACGACTCACGGCAACAAGAAACGAAGCGAAGAACCGAGCGCTGCATACGCAGGGTCAGCGGACGGGATGACGCGGTACCGCAGATGGGCCGTACCCGGGCGGACTCCCGTTGGCCAATGTCGGGCTACCGCGCTCGCGTCATCTGGGCCGTCGCCCGTGCCGCAAGTACTCGTGTGCCTGGGGAGCTCGGGGCTCGATGCGCCTCGTTCGGTCGGGGCTGGTGAGAATGATGGCGTGACCACCGCTGATGTCGATGCGTGGATGGACCAGACGACCAACCCGAAACGGGACGTGATCGCAGCGGTGCGTGCGGTGGTGATGAGCGACGATCGGATCGAGGAAGCGGTCAAGTACCGAGCTCCGGCGTTCCTGCACGGCGGGATCATGGCCTACTTCCACTGGAACGCCCGGGAGTTCGCGAGCCTGGTCTTCCCGCACGGCTCCAAGATCCCGGGCGAGTTCGACGTGCTGGAGGGTGACGGTCTGCAACGGATGATGCGTTTCGTCGACCTCGCCTCGGTCGAAACGGGTCGGGACGATCTGCTCGACATCGTCGATCTGTGGTGCGCCACGCGCTGATCGTTGATGGTGCGTACCGAGAACTTCGCGCAGGTCTGAGCGGAGTGGGCCGCCGAGCTGCGCAGCTGACTCGTCGACCATTTCGGACAGGATGACGGTGTGTAGCATTCATACTTCGTAGCAATTATGCTGCCGATTGTGGGTCGGAAGCCGAAGACCGCCGAGGGTGAGCGGGTGTTCAACCGAATCGCAACGGCACGCGAAGCACGCGGGCTCAGCCGACAGGACTTCGCCGACGCGGTCGGCGTCCACTACCAGACGGTCGGGTATCTCGAACGTGGCGAATACAGCCCCAGCCTCGCATTGGCGCTGCGCATCTCCCGCGAGTTCGACGTGACTGTCGAAGAACTGTTCTCCCTCGACCCGCTCCCACACACCGAACCCGCCAACGACCAACCGGCATGAAGGAGATGCGACGATGTCCCGATGGAGCCAGACGAAGGAACGCAACCGCGCAGCGGTCGCACAGAACGCCGAACGCGTCCTCGCCGACACCACCTACGACCGTTTCCGCAGTTCTCGCGCACTGCTCGTGTTGGTCGTGCTGTACGTGGTCACCACCGTCGCCATGCCGGTGTGCTGGCTCATGTGGGGAGCCATCGCCGGCATCGCCTCGTTCGTGCCCTGGCTGGTGATCTTCCTCCTCCTGCGGGTCGCCGTGCGCAGCCAAGCCGATCTTCCCGACAACGTGCTCGACGAACGGATGCGATCCGAGCGTGACAGCGTCTACGTCGACGCGTACCGGCTCCTGGCATCCGTCGTGTTCGTCGGGGTCAACGCAGTGTTCATCGCCGTCGAGTTCGGCAACGGGAACGAGTCGATCACGTTCGACTCCGACGCCGTGAACGCGGTCTACTGGACCATCTTCGCGCTGATACTCGGCGCTCCCAGCCTGATCCTGGCCGTGCGGAAGCGCTCGAATCTCGATCTCTGACAGCGACGCAACTCCACGTCTGTCGGATCAGGTCGAGAACGACCAGACGTCTGGCAGCGTCACGTCGAGCGCACTGACTGAGTGAGCGCCTCGAGGACCTCCCACAGGCGTGCCTCTCGGGCGGGGTCGTACGATTCGTCCGACGCCCTGATCACACGGTCGATGTCCACGTAGCCTCCTCGGAGTTCCGCGAAGCGCAACCCGAGGGCCATCTCGGCGAGCACCGTACCCGAACGCTGCGGCGTACTCGTACCGGGGATGGGGAGGTGTGGGAGCACGTGGTGCCACGCAAAACGGCGCAAACCATTCATGTCGCGCGCGAGCCCGGTGCCGGGCATCAGACCAGGATCATGGACATTGCAGCGCCACCGTCCGCCGGATCGGCGGTCGAGTTCGTGACACAGATGGTTGACCGCCAGCTTCGAGGTGGCATAGGCCCGTTGCCCAGCAACCGTGCTCGCTGCGTCCGGCCCGAGTCCTGCCTGCGCGAGGTCGGCGGGATCCTCCCAGCGCGGATGCGCCACGAGCCTGGTCGAGCGGTTGGTGAAGTGAGTTCCGCTGCCGACGAGGACCACGCTGGCACCCGACGCAAGGCAGTCGGTCAGTTCTCTCATCAGGAGAAACGGTGCGACGACGTTGACGCCGAAGGTCAACTCGATGCCATCGACGGTGCGTTGGAGCCGATCGACGGTCTGGATGCCGGCGTTCAGCACCAAACCATCGATCGTGCCGCCCGCGCCACGGTCGATCATGTCGCGTACCTGCCGGGCAGCGGCACGGACCTGACCCAGGTCGGCGAAGTCGACCGCCGCCGTCCCTACCGAGCTGACGCTGTCGCGCAGTTCGGAGGCCACCGCATCCATTGCCGGCCCGGAACGGCCGAGCAACACGACGTGTGCACCCGGCGTGTGTTCGGCGATCGCCCGGCAGGTCTCCAGACCGAGCCCACGACTGGGGCCCGTCACAACCACCGTCGGCGAAGTGGTGTTGATGTCAGAAGCTGTCATGGCGGACATGATGCCTGATGTCAGTAGCTGACGCAAGGCCTACACTGTTCGATGTGGGGCGTTGGGAACCTGGCACGGCCGACCGTTTGCGTCTTGCAGCTCTCGAACTTTTCGTCGAGCAGGGCTACGAGGCGACAACCGTCGACGACATCGTGGCCAGCGTGGGAGTGACGCAACGCACGTTCTTCCGGCACTTCGCCGACAAAGAGGAAGTGCTCTTCGACGAAGACTCCTCGATGCAGAAGATCCTCGTCGACGCCGCCGGCGCATACGTACGTCAGCACGCCTCGTCCCCCGAACTGGGCCTCGAGGCCGCTCGTGCTGCCACGGCAGCACTCGCAGAATCGTTCGAAAAGGAACGCGCCAAGCATCGCGCCCGGTGGCAGGTGCTGGCTCACGTCCCATCCCTCCAAGGCAGACAACTCGTGAAACAAGAGCGGTGGGGAACGGAGCTCCGAGCGGTTCTGATCGAGAGCGGGATTTCGCCGCACGACGCCTCGGTCGCCGTGGAGATCGCGTCCGCAGCGCTCCGGCTCGCCTACGCAGACTGGCTCACGGGCGGGCGCCCGAAGCGTCTGTGCCCACTGCTGACCGCGTCGAATGCTCGCTTCGACGCCGTACTCCGCCGCTTTGAACCAGGCACCCCTGCCGGCGGATGCTGATCTCGCAGACCGAAGCCCCATCGTCCGTCGCCAACGTCGCCGAGGCGTCTCGCGTTCGGAGATTGCTCGCAGCCTTATTCGTCGCGCTGTGAGGAACTCGAGGGTCAGCGCGTAGAACGTTTGGCGCGAGCGCGTCGCTTGCCTTCGTGCATCGCTTGCACCCGGGCAACCGGGATCGCACGGCCCTCGGCGATGAGGTCGTCATCGAGGCGTTGAGGTTCCGGCATCTGATCGGCCCACGGATCGGCATCGCCGAGTGCGTCGAGTGCGGAGTGGATGGTGCAATCCGCCGGACTGATCTGGTCCAGGCGGTCCCAGCCGATAGGGAACGAGACCGGTACACCGGGGCGCACTCACGGGCTGTACGCACCGACGACGGTGGCACCACCGACCCGGGTCGAATCGACGAACACCTTGCCTTCGCGTTCGTCCTTGACGAACGCGGTCGTCGCGATCGAGGGGTCGAGCTGTTCGACCCTGGCGGCGATGGCGCGTGTCGCTGCGGCCGCATCGTCGAGCGCTGCTCTGTCGAGGGGCACGACGACGTGGACACCTTTCGCGCCGCTGGTCTTCACCGCCCCGGTGAGACCGACGTCGGCGAGTGCCTGGCGAACGAGGTGAGCGACCTGAACGACGGTTCCGAAGGGGGATCTCTGCGGCGGATCGAGGTCCAACACCAGATGGGTTGCCTGATCCGGGCGGTCCATCTGTACGAGCGTCGGGTGATACTCGATTGAGCGCTGGTTGGCGAACCACAGCAGGGTCCGCCGATCGTTACAGAGCGCGTACGACACGTCGCGCTTGGACGCATCTGCCCACAGCGCGACCGTCTGCACCCAGTCAGGGGCGTACGTCGGGACGTACTTCTGCATGAAGGCTTCCTGTCCTCGATGCACACAGATCACCGAGAGGGGCCGGTCGCGCAGCACAGGAAGGATGCGGTCGCTGACTGCGTCGAGGTAGTCGACGAGATCGCGCTTCGTTGCGTTGGCACCGTCGAACAGCGGTTGATCGAGGTTGGTCAGCGGCACCCCGTCGCGCGATTCGCCCTCTGCCATCACCGAAACGCTAGTTCGGCAACAGTACTGACGGCCCATGTCCACGACCACGGGGCAAGCGGACGCAATCCGGGAGTCGAGCGGATCGGCCGAAAGAACGATCCACGGACCGGCCGATCAGACGGTGTGCAACTGGCCGGACTCCTGATGTGCCGCAGGAGCAGGATCCGCAGGATGGGGGCCATGCCGAACTCACCGATCGAACGCAACCCTGTCACGCCACCGTCCATCAACAACGAACAGGAATGGACAATCAACTCATGATCACCGTCTCAGGACTCACGAAGCATTACGGCGACCGGGTCGCCGTCCACGACATCTCCTTCGACGTGGCCGCCGGCCGCGTCACCGGCTTCGTCGGTCCGAACGGCGCCGGCAAGTCCACCACGATGCGAATGATGGTCGGGCTCACCCGACCCGACATCGGCGGCGTCCGGTATCGGGGCATCGACTACACCCGGCTCCGACGACCGGCGCGGGTCGTCGGTGCCGTGCTTGACGCTCGGTGCATGCACCCGGGCCGTACCGCCCGGAACCATCTGCGCGCGACCGCAGCACTCAGCGCCATACCAGTCCGGCGAGTCGACGAGGTACTCGCCGAGGTCGGCCTCGAGAACGCTGCCGACCAGCGAGCCGGCAGCTTCTCGTTGGGGATGCGACAACGGTTGGCGCTCGCCGGGGCGCTGCTCGGCGAACCCGAGGTGCTGGTGCTCGACGAGCCGTCCAACGGCCTCGACCCCGACGGCATCCGCTGGCTGCGCAACACGCTCACAGCCTTCGCGCGAGCCGGCGGGACCGTGTTCGTGTCGAGCCACCTGATCGGTGAGCTCGAGATGTTCGCCGACGACCTCGTCGTGGTCGGCGGGGGACGGTTGCTGGCCGCCGAGCCCGTCGCCAGCACCCTTGCTCGCGGCCACTCGACGGTGGTGGTCCGCACACCCCAGTTTGCCGAGCTCGCCGAACTGCTTGACCGTCGCGACCTCGAGATCGAAGCGATCGACGTGATCGACCAGCGACTCTCGATCCGGGGCACCACCACCGCGACGGTGTCGCGAATCGCGTTCGACCATCGCATCCATGTGGTCGAGATCAGCGAGACCTCACGCTCGCTCGAGGAGATCCTGCTCGACATGACCGCCGCCACCGCGGAATACGCATCCGCGTGAGTCCCCACATCCACCCGCAACAACCACTCGAGAAACCCATCACCATGACCATCACCACGCCATCCATCACGTCATCGTCAACCCCCGACCCACTCCCGTTGCCGGACCGATCAGTCAGCAAACGTGCCCGACGTGACGAGGTCGTATCGATCCCCACCGCCCTGCGGAGCGAGTGGATCAAGCTCACGACGCTGCGGTCGAACGTCACGATCCTCGCGCTGACACCGATCATCGGTGTGCTCCTG
>JBGTEH010000272.1:0-1839 GCA_041747915.1 Ilumatobacteraceae bacterium | reverse complement strand
GTACGCCGAGCCATCACGCGCATGGCCCACGAGATCATCGAGCGCAACCGAGGCCTCGACGGCTTGGTCGTGGTCGGCATCCAACAGGGCGGCGTCTGGCTTGCCACGGCGCTCGGCGACGAGATCGCCCGGATCGAGTCGTCCGTACCCGTCGGCGCCGTCGACGCCAGTCTGCACCGCGACGACATCGGTCTGCGCCCGGTCTCGCCGGGCGCCCTCACCCGCTTGGAGTTCGACCTCGACGGTGCCACCGTGGTGCTCGTCGACGACGTGCTGTTCACCGGCCGAACCGTGCGCGCCGCACTCGATGCATTGGCCGACTACGGCCGCCCTCGGGCGGTGCAGTTGGCGGTGCTCGTGGACCGCGGACACCGCGAGTTGCCGATCCGTCCGGACTTCGTCGGCAAGAACCTGCCGACGAGCACCGACGAGGACGTGGCGGCGACCTTCGGGGGCGTGCTGATTTCATGACGGCGATGTCATGACCGTGCGCACCGGCCGGTCGCTGCTCACCGTCGACGACTTGAGCGCCGACGCCATCGTGCGACTGCTCGACCTCGCCGACCACATGGCCGAGGTCAACCGGCGGCCGAATCCAAAGGTGCCCGCACTGCGCGGCAAGACCGTCTGCAACGTGTTCTTCGAGGACTCGACGCGTACCCGGCTGAGCTTCGAGACGGCCGCCAGGCGACTGTCGGCCGACACGATGACCTTTGCCGCGTCGCAGTCGAGCATCAACAAGGGTGAGAGCCTGCGCGACACGATCGAGACCATCGCCGCGATGGGCGTCGACGCGTTCGTGGTGCGTCACGCATCGAGCGGCGCCCCGCAGCTCATCGCGGGTTGGACCACGGCGAGCGTGATCAACGCCGGCGATGGATGGCACGCGCACCCCACGCAGGCGTTGCTCGATGCCTACACGGTGCGCACCTGTCTCGGTCGAACCGGCGGCTTCGACGGACTGCGAATCGCGATCGTCGGTGACGTGAAGCACAGCCGAGTCGCTCGCAGCACCACGCGCGCGTTGCGAACGCTCGGCGCCCACGTCACTGTGGTGGCCCCTCGCACACTTCTGCCGCCCGACACCGGCGACAGCTTCGCCGACGCCGTGACCGATCGCTTCGACGACGTGATCGCCGACATCGATGTGCTGTACCTGCTGCGCATGCAGAAGGAGCGGATGAACGAAGCGCTCGTGCCGAACCTGCGCGAGTACACGATGCGCTTCGGCCTGACCCCGCAGCGGGCAGCGCGGCTCGGTTCGCAGACGCTGGTCATGCATCCTGGGCCGATGAATCGAGGCGTCGAGATCGCCGTCGACCCCGCAGAACTCCCCGGAGCGGTCATCACCCAGCAGGTCACCAACGGCATCGCAGTGCGCATGGCGGTCCTCTTCGATCTCCTCGGTTCGGGCGATTCGATCACGGAAGGCACCTCCGAATGACGCTGTTGATCACGGGCGCACGCATCATCGACCCCAACGGGGAGCGCGTGGCCGACGTCCGCATCGATGGCGCGGCGATCGCCGAGGTGGGCGAATCGTTGGCGAGCGGCCCCGGCGACGAGGTGCTCGACGCAACCGGATTGGTGCTGAGCCCGGGATTCGTCGACCTGCACGTTCACCTCCGCGAACCCGGGCGCGAGGAGGCCGAGACGATCGAGACCGGCAGCCGAGCAGCCGCCCTCGGGGGCTTCACCGCCGTGGTTGCCATGCCGAACACCGACCCCACGCAGGACTGCGTCGAAGTGGTCGATTTCGTGCGCAGCCAGGGCGAGCGTGCGGGCCTGTGCGAGGTGTTGCCGGCCGGTTCGATCACGATCGGACGGGCGGGGAAGGCA
>JBGTEH010000271.1:0-1560 GCA_041747915.1 Ilumatobacteraceae bacterium | reverse complement strand
GACTCGGCGATCTCGTTGGCGCCGATCTCGACGAGCCGACGTTGCGCATCCGCGCTCGTCAAGCCGTCGAGTGACGTGGCGAGTTCGACAAGCGCATCATCGACATCGAATCGATGCCATCGCTCAGTTTCCACAGACACTTTGGTATCCGACACGGGTTCCTTTCAGCTCACGAAATTGCTTCGTTCGCTGAAGGTCTTCCCGCCCTGGTGGGCTGGCCGCGCCGGCTCCGGAGAGCGGATTGTCGACGGACCTCGTGGGGTACTCCCCTTCAGTGGGATCGAACTCTACCGGTCGCGAGTCACGTTGCAACCCGGCGCCCAGACATCTGGGAGACGATTGCCCATTGCGTTTGTCACGGTTCCCGGCCACCACGTTCGCGACGCTCGGCGACGCCGGTCGACGACTCGATGCGCAACACATGGAGCCAACCGTTGTGCACGAGATCGTGGACCACCGGTTGCGTCTCGAGCACGTAATCGATCGAGAATCGGGGCGCTTCGAGGAACACCGACAGCCGCAGCGGGCGATGCCGGAGCTCGTGGCCGTCGTGCAGGGACTGCATCGGCAGACCGATGCGCAGGTCACCGCCGTTGCGCTCGAACACGCCGATTCGGCCACCGACGACGTTGTGCAGCACCTTGTGCCGCTTCCGTAGCGTCCGGTGTCCACGGCCGACGCGTGATACTGCATGTTGATCCAGTTGGTCACCACCATCGGAGCGGTCGTGATCAGCGTGAGCACCGACAGATCGGTATCGAGTTGCGAGTCGTAGTCGTGGAGAAGCAGCGGCCATCGAGGTCGAGGTGACGAGTTCGCCAGCGCGGCGCCACCACGAACGCGGCGTTGCCGGCGAGGCCCCACTCCGGACGCACCTGCGACCAGTCGTTGGCGCGCTCGAGGATCGACCGCTCCAGGTGCGGGGCGATCCCGACGTCTACCTCATGTTCCCACCCGCAGGCGACGGCGGCATCGCCGGCGGGTTGATGCCCGCCCGGGGTCTGCCCACCTACGCATGCTTCGGCGTTGAGGTGGACGATGTCGACGACAGTTATCGGCATGCGCTCGAACTCGGCGCCACGTCGATGGTCGAACCCAGCGACAACCCCGGCGGTGTCCGGTCGGCCTACGTCCGCGACCCCGACGGCAACATCTTCACGATCTACCGATTCGTTCAACCGTCGCCGCCGAACGAATGACACCCCAAGCCCCCAAGACCCAGCGCACGAAACGGCGAGCGCGCGACCCGCATGGCGGGCCGGTTCCCGACTCGGCCTGGGAACGCGACGCCGAGACCCGACGCACCACGGGCCGCATCGAGATCTTCAACGCCACCAGACCGGGCGGGCTCGACGGATGGACCATGGACACCGACCAATACCAAGCCGTCCACGATCTGATCCTCGACATCATCGACGCCGACGCCGACCCCGACGGCACGATCCGACTCCAACACGTCGTCGACACGATCCAGGACCGCCTCGGCGCCAGCGAGCTGTTCCCGAACGGCCGGCTCACGAACTACGTCCGCTACACCAAGACCGACATGGAAGCCCGATG
>JBGTEH010000270.1:0-8279 GCA_041747915.1 Ilumatobacteraceae bacterium | reverse complement strand
GCCGATCCCCGACTGGAGCCCGTGGTGCTCGATGCGCTGTCGGATCTCATGCATCCAAAGGACTCGTTCTACTTCGACGCGATCTATGGGGGGTTCCACGGCCAGCAGGCGATCCGCAACTGGCTGATCCCGACGATGGCGGAGATCTCGTTCGTCGAGTTCGTTCCGACCGCCGAGACCGAGACGTTTCGCAACGCCGATGGTCAGGTCACGAGTTCGGCCGACGAGTGGCAGATGTTCGCGAACATCGACGGCGAGCGCTTCCCGTTGCCACGAGGAGTGAGTGTGCGTCACTATGCCGACGGCTGGATCCGTTGGAACTGCGACGTGTACGACACAGGGGCGTTCCGCCAGCCCGGCCCCGATGGAGAGACGGCACCGCTGCCTCCTCCACCCCGCACGCCGTGGGAGGCATCGCCGGGCGAACCCTGGGAAGGTGTGCTCGACAACCTGCACCCCGACGTCGTGTACCACGATGCACTGTTCGGCACGTTCGAGGGAGCCGACGCGGTCAGCGCATGGCTCGATGACGTGATGCCGAAGCTCGGCAACGTCCGCCACGACGTGATCGGCCCCGTACTGGTCAACGACTCGTGCACGGTCCGCGAGTGGATGCAGGTGGCGGTCGGTGACGATGGCACCACGGTCCCGATGTTCCGCGGCACCAGTGTCCATCGGTTCGCCGACGGCGCCCTCATCTACGCGGCGGACTACTTCGACACAGCCGAACTCAGCGACCCCGCAGTCGTCGCCGGCAGCCGACTCGCCGGCTCCACGCTCACCGGCGCCGACCTCGCCCGCTATCGCGACGCTTCGTAGCGATCGTTCAATCCTCGCTCTCGAGCGGTGCTGAGTATCGGCCGACGAGATCAGTTCGGGATAGCGATCACGCTGACCACGGTCAATGCATCGCCGACCACGGCTGTGCGAACCTCGCGACTCATCGCGGCGATGATACGAAGCCCGCGCCCCGTGCGGCCCGAGACAGGCTCCACAACGCCGACGGGGTGCTGCGCGATCGGCGATGTGGATCCGCTCTCGATCCTCGAGGTGACACTGAGTTCAACGGCGTCGTCCGACACGTGCACCGCGACCTCGATCGTTTCGCCGTTGCCGTGTTCGACGCCGTTGGTGAAGAGTTCGCTGACCGCCAAGCGAGCATCGATCAGGAGCGCACGATCGAGACCCTCGAGTGCACCAGCCACAAACGCGCGCGCGTCGGCGACCGAGTCTGTGTCGGACGGGAATGTCCGGCTCTCGTATGGGTGGGGGATCAGGCCGTGCATTGTCGCTCTAACTCGTACCCGTGTTCGCCCAGGAGAAACCACATCTCTCCCGGCGACACGATCATGGCACGTGCGGAGGTGCTCGAGACGTGCGCTCGTTCGCCGAAAGACTTTGTTGTCACCGCCGGTCGCTGGTGACGGTTTCGATGAGGCACCCGATGGGTAGTGCGACGTGGACGGAGCGTCCGCAGCCGACTTCGTCCGACCCCGAGATGGAGAGGACATCGATGAGCGATCGACACGGAATGCGCAAGCTTGCAGAGTTGCTGGCCCCCGAACTTCAGATCGTTTCGGCATCGGAGCCAGAGCCCGTCCTACGGTCGTACAACGTCGTGGGTTGGTTCGACAACCAGGATGAGGCCCGCAATGCCGTTCTCGCCATCGAAGACCTGGCGCCCCTCGGGGCCGAAGTCGGTCTGGTGGCACTCGCCGGACCCCGTGCATCCGACACCGGATCAGACGCGGCTCGCGGAGGGCATCCGACCGCTTCGGGCGTCGCCGAAGTGCCCGAGGACACCGAGATCGTGGCGGATGTCGGCAGACGCACGCTCAAAGGAGCCGTCATCGGTGCTGTGGTGGGAGCGCTTCTCATCGGTGGCGTGTCCGCGTTCTTCGGTCAGCCCATCGGGGGTGCCGTCGGAGGCGCTGTCTTCGGCGCGGCGATCGGCGGGATCTGGGGAGCGTTCGCCAGGATGGGAGGTAGCGACGCCTATCGGCAGTCGTTCGTTCCTCTCGAGACCGATCTCGTGATGGTGACGTTCCACAGCAACGATGCGAAACAGGCCGACGAGGCGCAGGCCCGGTTGGCGCTGCAGTCGGCGAAACCTCCGGTCATGGTCAACAGCTCTGACGGCCGCCTGTCGTTCGACTCCGACGACCATCGTTCGCACTGACTCTCCTGCATCACGCCGCTCCGCGGGATTCTGGGCGGAGAACTACGATTCCTCCGTGGATCTCGTGACACGTCGGGCGGGACCTGACGATCTGGACGCGTGCGCATCGGTGCTCGGCGCGGCATTCTCCGAGTACCCCTGGACGCGCTGGACGGTGGACCCGATCGATCACCACTCGCGAGTCACCGCGCTCCAACGCATGTCCTTGGAGCACTTCGGTCTGACGAGCGGCGAGGTCTGGGTCACCACGGTCGATGGCGGCGTGCGGTCCGTGGCGGCGTGGGTCGACAGCCGGTTGGCGCCACTCGCCCTCCACGACGAGGTCGCCATAGCGGTGGCCGAGCTGGAGGGCTCACGGCACGCAGCGTCGCTCGCGGCCGAGCATCAGGTCGCCCCGTGGAGACCGACGAGCAGACACCTCTTCCTGGGTGTCGTCGGGACGGATCCTTCGATGCATGGCCGTGGGCTCGGCACGCGGACATTGGGGCCACTGCTCGCGGCGGCCCGACGCGAGAAGATCGAGATCGTCCTCGAGACCTCGACCGAGTCGAACGTGGCGTGGTACTCGTCGCTCGGGTTCCGGGTGATCGACCACCTACAGATCGACGGTGGCGGCCCAGACGTGTGGGCGATGTCGCTCGACGCCAGCGCGACCGTCAGTAACGCGACTCCATCGCTGAGACGGACGGCGCACTTACGTAACCGCCGGTCGGGTCGGTGCACTCGATCATCGGAATGTCACCTGCGCGCTGCCTGACATTCACCTCACGGCAATCTGCGCGACAGACGGGGTTTGTACCGTTCACGGCTCACCGTTGCCCGGGGGCCATGCGGGGGCTGAAGGCGACCCCATGAAAGAGGAGCCATGAGCATCATCGACGACGAACAGGAACAGCCGCCCAACAATTCGGGCAACCGGCCGTTCGAGGACATCGTGCAGGCGCGCGTATCGCGGCGTGGCGTGTTCGGAGGGGCCATTGCGGCGACCGCCGCAGCTGCAGTCGCCGGCACCGCAACCGGAGGAGTCGCCTCGCTGTTGCAAGCCGTCCCGGTCGCAGCCACCGGCGGAGGCTGGGGAGGCGGCGAGCGCGGCTCGTACGGCCGACCGATCCGTCCACTGATCGGCTTCGAGAGCGTCGGGGCAACGAACGCCGACGCCGTCACCGTCCCGCCGGGGTACACCGCAACGGTGCTGATCGCGTGGGGTGACCCGGTGTCGAACGGACCCGCGTTCCAGTCCAATGCGGGCAACTCGTGGCAGGATCAGGAACAGCAGTGGGGCATGCACAACGACGGCCTCGTGTTCTTCCCGTTCCCGAGTGGCGACAACCGTGGACTCATCGTCCAGAACCATGAGTACACCGACGACGACCTCCTGTTCCCCGACGGCAGTGCCGTCTGGACCGCCGACAAGACAAAGAAGTCGCTGGCCGCCCACGGCGTGTCGGTGATCGAGGTCCGCCGTCGCGGAAAGCGTTCCCAATGGGAAGTCAAGCGACCGTCAAAGTACGCCCGGCGCATCACCGGCTACACGCCGATGACGGTCAGCGGTTCGGCCGCCGGTGACCCACGACTGCAAACCAGTGCCGACCCGACCGGCAACGCGATCCTCGGAACGCTGAACAACTGCGCCATGGGGTACACGCCCTGGGGCACGTACCTCGCGTGCGAGGAGAATTTCAACGGCTACTTCCGCACGACCGCCACCACGCCGCCATTCGGGCTGTCACCTGAGCAGGTCCGCTACGGCATCAGCGCGGCAGGTTTCGGCTACAAGTGGTTCGAGACCGACGACCGCTTCGACATCGCCAAAGAGCCGAACGAGGCCAATCGGTTCGGCTGGGTCGTGGAGATCGACCCGTTCAATCCCCGCTCGACGCCGATCAAGCGCACGTCTCTCGGCCGCATCAAGCACGAGGGCGCCTGGGTCCAGGAGGACGTCGACGGCCGCATCGTGGTGTACTCCGGCGACGACGAGCGATTCGAATACATCTACCGGTATGTGTCCAACCTTCCCTGGCGCGAGGCGCAGCGGCGCGGGATCAGCCCGCTCGACGACGGCATCCTGTACGCCGCACGGTTCGACGAGGACGGCACGGGCGAGTGGCTGGAACTGTCGCCGGAAAACCCGGCCCTCGTCGGCTGGAGCCTCGCCGACATCATGATCAACACGCGTTCGGCAGCTGACCTGGCCGAAGCGACCCCGATGGACCGTCCCGAGTGGATCGACACGTTCCCCGACTCGCTCACCGCCATCGCAACGCTGACGAACAACAGTCGCCGCGGCGACACCCGTCCAGGACAATGGACTGGCCGTCCCAACGAGCCGGTCCCCGTTGCGGACGCGATCAACAAGCGCAGCCCGAACCCATACGGCCAGATCCTTTCGTGGACGTACAAGAACGCGTTCAGTGAGCCGAACTTCATCTGGGACGTGTTCGCATACGCCGGTGATCCGGCCATCGAGACGCATGGGGCCACGATCAAGGGTGACTTCTACGGTTCGCCCGACGGGATCTACGTGTCGCCTCGCAATCGGTTGTGGATCCAAACCGACGTCGCTGCCGGCGACCTCATCGGCACGGCCTACACGCAGTTCGCCGAAGGCCAGGGCTTCGGCAACAACATGATGCTCTGCGCCGATCCGATCACCCGCGTGACCCGGCGGTTCCTCGTCGGCCCGAAGAACTGCGAAGTGACAGGAGTGTTCGTCACACCCGACGAGCGCACCATGTTCGTCGGCATCCAGCACCCCGGCGAGGCACCAGGAACCCAGACCAACGACCCGGCCAACCCCACGCAGTACAGCTCGTGGCCTCCAATCGCGCCCGGCGGGCGCCCCCGGTCGTCGCTCGTCATGGTCACCAAGGACGACGACGGCGAGATCGGCAGCTGACCGGTGGCGGGCTGCGGCACCTGCCGCAGCCCGTCACGCGTCATCGGAACGTGTGAGCCGTCAGGCGGTGGACTACCGACTGGTCGGCCGCAGTACACGATTGCACGTGACTCGGCAGTGTGGTGTCCTGTCTGCGGTGAGCGAGGTCCGGGTTCCTGGTGACGTGCTGGTGCATCTTCGTCGCGCACGAGATCACCTTGACCGCAACTTCGCGACCGACGTCGGCCTCGAGGAGGCCGCGCTGATCGCATGCATCTCGAAGTTCCACTTCCTGCGGCTGTTCACGGCGGCGTACGGCATCACGCCGGGGGTGTACCTGACGAGTCGACGGATCGAACGGGCCCAGGACCTGTTGCGAACGACCAACCTGACAGTGACCGAGGTGTGCATGGCGGTGGGCTATTCCAGTCTCGGGTCCTTCGCCACACGGTTCCGAGAGACCACCGGCGAAACCCCAGGAGCGTTCCAGCGCCGGTGGGCCACGAATGGTGCGCCGCGCATCCCAGGATGCTTCGTCTTCATGTGGGGGCTCGCCGAGCATCGCGGCTCCAACACCGCAATCGAGGAGAAGCCGCCGGCGGAAGGTTCGTCGTAGGTTCGACCGCATGATCCACAACATCAGCCTCACCACCGTCTGGGTAAAGGACATCGACGAGTCCAAAGCGTTCTACGTCGACAAGCTCGGCTTCGAGCCGCGTGATGACGTGCGCCTCGGCGACGACTTCCGTTGGTGCACGATCGGCCACCCATCCCAACCCGAACTCGATGTGCATCTCTCCACGCCAGGTCCGCCGCTGTCGCCCGACTACGTCAATGCGTTGAATCGAGCACTCGATGATGGCGGTACGTTCGCGGTCGGACTGCGGGTCGAGGACTGTCGCTCGACCGTTGCCGAGCTCGAGGCGAAGGGCGTCGAGGTCCTCAACCAACCCGAGGACCGCCCCTACGGTGTCGAGGCGCTCATACGGGACAACACCGGCAACTGGCTGGTGCTCGTCGAACCGCGCGAGTTCAGCCAAGAGGAGATGGAAGCCTTCGCCGGCGACGACCCATCATCCCTCAACCCGCTCGCAGGCTGAGCTGAAGCACATCCGGCCACCGCACGGTAGCGGGTCTCGTTGGTCGAGTCTCGGGTCATCGAAGGTCGCTCCATCAAAGACCTCGCGACCCGGGGTCGACGCAGCACGTGCTGGACGTCGGCTGCGGCGATGGGCTGTACCTGGCGAAACTGCGAACTTGGCGTATCGCTGCGACTGGCTGCGACGCTCGGCTGGTGGCCGCCCGGATCATGGCATCATCTTGAGATGGGCCATCGCGCTCTCGCCAGACCGGCCGCACCCGCACGTCGTAGGGTGGCATCATGATTCGGCAACTCGGCTGCGGCACCGCCCTGATCCTCATCGACGTTCAGGTCGGCATCGACTACGTCGTGCACTGGGGAGGGCCTACGGGCCGGCGCAACAACCCAGACGCCGAGGCCCAGTGCGCCACCCTGCTCGATGAATTCCGCAGCCGAGGTCTCACCGTCGTGTTCACCCAGCAGGACTCGCTCGAGAAGGCCTCACCGCTCAAGGTCTCCCTGCCGACCGGGAACCTGAAGCCCGGCTTCGAGGCCTTGCCCGGTGAGGCCGTGGTCGTCAAGCAGGTCAACGGAGCCTTCTTCGGCACGGACCTCGACATCAGGCTCCGCCGTGCCGGCGTCGACCGTCTCGTCGTGTGCGGCTTCTTCACCAACATGTGCGTCGAGACGACAGTGCGCACAGCAGGCAATACCGGCTTCGACGTGTACCTCGCCCACGACGCATGCGCCACCTCGAACCGCGTCGGGGTCGACGGCGTCGACCATCCACCCGAGGTGGTGCACGATCTCAGCGTCGCCTCGATGCACGGAGAGTTCTGCACCGCGCTGACGACGGCAGCCGTGATCGACCTGCTCGACGCCGATGCCGCCGATCTCGATCGGGTCCAGGGCAACGACGCAACTGTTCGTTAGGACAATTCCGTTCACCGTCGGACTCTTGAGCAATCGTGTGCCTGGGCGGGACAACAGTTCGGGGGTCTGTCAGATCGTTGCCCTCGACGCCGCCGGTGCGGCCATGCGTTCGCTGTGACGCAGGCCAGCGTGGAGACTCGCCACGTGCCGGGCTGAATCGAGTCGTCACAGCACTGTGAACGTCGGGCCATCGCAGTGACTGGCTCTGCTGGCCGGTGACGTCAGCGGAGCGTGGTTCAGATGGCGCCTTCTAGCTTCCGTTGGAGTGTTCGTTCGGCCACGATTACGGTGATCGGGACAACAAGGCGGTACGGCCAGCGGAGGAGGCGTCCGGGGATGCGGCTGTGGCGTTCCTCGAGCGCGACGCGAGCCCGGAGGTGTTCCTTCGGACCGAGCAGGCTCGCGGGACGCTCGTTGTGCAGCGTGATCGCCTCGACGTGTTTCACGTTCTTGTAGCCGTACTGCGCGGGGCTGACCAGCCGGAGCGGGGCGCCGTGTCGCTGGTCGAGCGTGTCGCCGTTGAGCGCCCATGCGAGCATCACGTCATCTGCGAATAAGTCCTCGGCGAGAAACACGGCGCGGTAACCGTCGGTCGCGCTCACGAGAGCGAAGGTTTCGCCGGGGAGCGGGCCGACGCGTGTCGTCCACCAAGCCGAGAGTCGCACTCCGGTCCACATCTGACGACGTGCAGTCCAGGTGGTCACGCAATGCATGTCGGCCACCCTCGACTCTTCTTGCGAGCTGGAACCCAGCTCGTCGAGGGGGATCCGGATCTCGCCGAGATCGGCCGACATGATGCTGAGGATCGACCCGGGCGTTGATGGAGGAGGCCGGAGCGGGTTGTCCGCGAATCGGGGGAACTCATCGAGTGCGCGCTGGCCCGGAGGCAGGTCGTCGGCGCATCGTGGCCACCAGCGCCACATCTGCTGGATGACACTCACGATCGCAGTCACGGTCGGCGCCCGCGGCTGACGGCGACGAGGATCGCCAGGGTGACGCACAGCGGGTTGTACAGACGGCGGTTCCACCGCCGGAACGCCGGTGTCGTGTCGACCATGCCGGTGAGATCGGCGACGACGCCACCCACACCCCGTACCAGCAGCGATGCGGACACCACCGATGCCACCATGTGGCTGCGGTCGGTGAATCGCCCGGGGCGCCCGTGGGCCGCATACGTCGTTGCGCCCGCCGCGCCCGCAAGTGCAGCCGCA
>JBGTEH010000269.1:0-3922 GCA_041747915.1 Ilumatobacteraceae bacterium | reverse complement strand
CATCGTCGTCGAAGGCACCATGGCCGAGCACTCGCCGGCGGCATACGCCGGCGCCGGCGCCACGTGGTGGATCGAGTCGATGTGGGAGGCGATGTCGGAGCACTCTCCCGTGACCGCCGCGTACGACCGCTTGATGCAGGGACCTCCTGCCTGACCAGCAGAGCGCCACCCCCGCTACCGTCGACAGGGTGACAACGACCGACACCGGGTGGAACTTCGCCGACCTGTGGGAAACCGTCGCCACCCGACTCCCGTCGGCGCTTGCCCAGCAGCAGGGTGAACGAACTCACAACTGGGCCGAGTTCAACCGGCGAGCCAATGGCATCGCCGCAGCCCTCCTCGCGACGGGCGGCTCCGAGCAGGACAAAGTCGCCCAGTACCTCTACAACTCCCCCGAGTACCTCGAGTCGATCTTCGCGGCGTTCAAGGCCGGCTTCGCCGTCGTCAACACCAATTACCGCTACGCGTCCGACGAGCTGGTGTACCTGTGGGACAACGCCGACGCCACCGCCGTGGTGTTCCACGGCACCTTTGCCGGCCAGTGCGAGTCCGTACGCGACCGCGTGCCGAAGGTGACCACATGGCTGTGGGTCGACGACGGATCCGGACCGTGCCCATCGTGGGCCATGCCGTACGAACACGCTGCCGAGGCGGGCACCGACCACAACGTCGCGGGGCCGTGGGGTCGCAGTGGAGACCATCTGTTGCTGCTCTACACGGGTGGCACGACAGGCATGCCCAAGGGCGTGATGTGGCGCCAGGACGACTTGTTCGGCGTGCTCGACGCGAACAACAAGAAGCGGATGCCACCCGAGCAGGATCTCGACGCCGTCGCCGAGCGCATCGCCAAACCCGGGCCGCGCAACATGCCCGCCGCGCCGTTGATGCACGGGACGGGGCTCTTCAACGCCATCAGCAACCTGATGATCGGCGGCTCGATCACCACCATGGAGGGCCGCCACTTCAGCGCCGAAGAGTTCCTCGACGACGTTCAACATCACGCGATCAACTCGACGTCGATCGTCGGCGATGCGTTCGCCAAGCCGATCCTGCGAGCCCTCGACGCTGCACCGGACCGTTGGGACATCTCCTCGCTGCGAGTGATCGTGTCGTCAGGCGTGATGTGGTCGAAGGAGTCCAAGGCGGGACTGCTGCGACACAATCCCCGCTTGATCATGGTCGACTCGCTCGGGTCCAGCGAGGCGATCGGCATGGCCACGAACACCACCACCGCCGACTCGAGCGGCGAGACCGCCCGGTTCGAACTCGGAACCAGCACACGCGTGGTCACCGACGACGGACGCGATGTCGTGGCCGGGTCCGGCGAGCTCGGACGGGTTGCACTTCGAGGACGCACACCGATCGGGTACTACAAGGACGAGGCCAAATCCGCTCAGACCTTCGTCGTCATCGACGGCGAGCGGTACTCGATCCCGGGCGACTACGCCACGGTCGAAAGCGATGGCACGGTCACGCTGCTCGGGCGTGGCAGCCAGTGCATCAACACCGGCGGCGAAAAGGTCTACCCCGAGGAAGTCGAGGAGTGCCTGAAGCTGCACCCGTCGGTCGCCGACGCGGCAGTGGTCGGCGTCCCCGACGAGAAGTGGGGCGAGGCGATCACGGCACTCGTCGAACCTCACGCCGGTGATGCGATCGACGAAGCAGCGCTGATCGCGCACGTCAAGGCGCGTCTGGCGGCCTACAAGGCACCCAAGCGGGTGGTCGCGGTGGTGAGCGTCGGACGCGCCGCCAACGGAAAGCTCGACTACAAGCAGCTCCGGTCCCACGCCATTGGCGAGCCGGCTGTCTGACGTGGGCGAGATGAGGGCGGCGCAGTTCGCTTGGCAGTCGTTCGCGGCCGTCCTGTTCGATCTCGACGGTGTGATCACGCCCACCGCCGAAATCCACGAGCACGCGTGGGCCGAGCTGTTCGCCGACTACAGCTACACGAGGGCCGACTATCTCCGTTCGATCGACGGCAAGCCCCGCTACGACGGGGTTCGTTCGTTCCTTGCCTCGCGCGGTGTCGAAATGGCCGAGGGCGATCCGGGTGATCCGCCGGGGACCGACACCGTGTGCGGGCTCGGCAATCGCAAGAACGAATTGTTCAACGTGATTCTCGAGCGCGACGGCATCGCGCCGTACCCCGCGTCGGCGACAACGCTCGATCTCCTCGAGCAGAATCAGATTCCTGCAGCAATCGTGTCGTCATCGAAGAACGCTCGAACGGTGCTCGACGCAGCGGGCCTCGGCGCCCGGTTCGATGTCGTTGTCGACGGAGTCGTCGCCACCGAGCACGGAATCGCCGGCAAGCCCGCGCCCGACATGTTCATCCACGCCGCGGTCCAATTGGGTGCCGATCCGGCCAGAACAGTGGTGGTCGAAGATGCCGTGTCCGGAGTCGCTGCCGGAGCCGCCGGTGGCTTCGCTGTCGTCATCGGTGTCGACCGTGGCGCCGGCGAGGCCGAGCTCCTGAGCAACGGCGCGAGCTTCGTCGTGAAAGACCTCGCCGAGCTGTTGCCGACGGAGTCATCGTGAACCACCGTTCGGCTCCCGTCGGCCTACCTTCGCATCGGTTCCCGGTCGATCCGTGGCGCCTCGTGGAGCACGAATACAGCAGCGATGATCTCGGCACGACGGAGACGCTGTTCGCCCTCGGCAATGGATACATCGGTATGCGCGCGAACCCTGAGGAGGGACGCGAGGCCCACAGCCACGGCACGTACCTCAACGGCTTTCACGAGATCTGGCCGATCATGCATGCCGAGGACGCCTTCGGTTTCGCCAAGACCGGCCAGACCATCGTCAACGTGCCCGACGCCAAATTGATGAAGTTGTACATCGACGACGAGCCGCTACTCCTCGCGTCGGCCGACCTCGACAGCTACGAACGCGCTGTCGATTTCCGCAACGGCGTGCTCACCCGAGACATGATCTGGCGCACGCCCGCCGGCAAGCGCGTGCAGGTGTCGTCGCGGCGGATGGTCAGCTTCGCCCACCGTCACCTCGCGGTCATGACCTTGGAGGTGACGCTGCTCGACGCCGCGGCGCCCGTGGTGATCTCGTCGCAGCTCCTCAATCGCCAAGACGGCGAAGACGAATACCACGTCCGCGCGGCCGCTCTCGGGGAGGGCAAGGATCCGCGCCAGGCGCGCAAGTTCGAACATCGCGTGTTGCAGCCGCGCCTGCAACGCGAACGCGACAACGAGATCGTGCTCGGCTACCGCTGCGCCAACAGCGAGATGACCCTCGCGTGCGGCACGCGCCACCACATCGAAACAGCGTGCCCCACCGAGGTCACCACGAGCGTCGGGCCTGACTTGGCCAAGACGGTGTTCACCATCAGTGCAACGCCCGGCGAACCGATCACGATCACCAAACTGGTCGCGTATCACTCGTCCAACGGCGTACCGGCGCAGGAGTTGGCAGACCGATGCACCCGCACGCTCGAACGCGCCGAATCCGAAGGCAACGACCAGCTCCTCCTCGAACAACGCGAGTGGCTCGACGAGTTCTGGTCGAACGCGGACATCGAGTTGCGTGGCGACGACAGCGCGCAGCAAGCGCTGCGGTGGAACCTGTTCCAGCTCGCGCAGGCCTCGGCGAGGACCCATGAGCAGGGCATCGCCGCCAAGGGCGTCACCGGGGGCGGCTACGACGGCCACTACTTCTGGGACACCGAGGTCTACGTCGTGCCGTTCCTGTCGTACACGATGCCCGAAGCGGCTCGCAAGGTCATCCGGTTCCGCTGGAAGTTGCTCGACGCCGCCCGCCTGCGGGCGCGCGAAATGAGTCAGGTGGGTGCCCTGTACCCGTGGCGCACCATCAGCGGCGAGGAGGCCTCGGCCTACTACGCAGCAGGAACGGCGCAGTACCACATCAACGCTGCCGTCGTACTTGCGGTGCGTCGCTACCTCGAAGC
>JBGTEH010000268.1:0-4073 GCA_041747915.1 Ilumatobacteraceae bacterium | reverse complement strand
ACTGCACATGTCGACACGCTCATCGTCTGACACCGATGCCGTGCCCGCGCCGATTCCCTCGAGTGCAGCGAAGACACCACAGGGGTGCGGTTCGATCCACACGTGGACCATCGGGCTCTCGCCGCCGCGCCGGACGCCGTTCGCGCAGTTCCCGTTCGCGTCGATGACGCCGACGACCTGCGCCTTGCCCTCGACGACCGACCAACACAGGTTGTCGTGCCGGTGCCACGTCATCAGCGGGCCGGCCCAGTCGGTCAGACTCGGGTCGTCGGCAGGTCGAGCGCTCGCGATGTACATCGCTCCCGCCAAGGTGCGTTGGTCGCCGTCGACGGCGTACACGAGCGATTCGGGCGCCGTGGGGTCGAGGAGGACGTCGTCGGCGATGAGATCGGCCTTGATGTAGTGCTCGGTCCCGGTGCCGGCGTCGCCGATCGAGACGTAGCCGGCAGCGATAGCGGCGGCAGGATCCGCATACTTCGGGAGCTCGCGCAGTGTGTCCTCGATCAGCGTGACGGCGCGGATCTCCTGCTCGGCGGTGACCCCTTCGACGCCGGACACATCGATCGGCGCCGTCGGATCCCACGGACGAGGCCAGGCAAGGGCGACCGGAGCCGCCTCTGCGCCGTGGTCGTGGCCGTCAGCGCTCGTTCCTGCTGCGGCCGCATCGGCAGTCTCGCCGTCGTGCGCATGGGGGACGGATTCGTCGGTGACGGCGGCACCATCGGCGACACCGCCGGCTTCGGCAGCGACCTCGTCGCCGTGGTCGTGTTCGACACCTGCCGCTTCGGCTGCGTGGTCGGCGTCATCGTGGGAGTGGACGTGGGTGCTCGCAGCCATCATCGTCCAGACGGTGAACGCACAGATCAGGATCGTCGGGGCCAGTAGCCCCGTCCGACGTTGGTTTCGCGCCGGAAGGATTGCGCCAGCGCTTGATGCCACGATGGCGACGACACCAAGCGACGCACACGCAACATCGGCGAACTGGGGCGCCTCGCGCACCTCGAGCCCGTCGATCCACGAGATTCCGAACATCCGCGTCGCGAGCCACCCACCGACAGCGAGTGCGTTGACAGCGACCACGCCCCATGCAGCGCCGCGTCCGTGCCGTACCAGCGCCCAGAGGCCGACGCCAATCTGCGCAACGGCCACCATGATGAAGATCTGGGCGAGCTGGCGATGCTCAGCGTGGATGCCTGCTGCCGATGCGTGAACTGCGCCCGCCGCGAGCGACGCAAGACCGCCGAAAGTGATGATCGACATGCCCGCACGACGGATGGGCACTTTGGTCTCCGGCTGGTCGAGCACCACACCGTTCGGCTCCAGCTCACCGCTGTCAAGAGTCATGTGCTGATTGTAGAGAGTGAAACCGTTGTGTCACCGGCGGTGCTGCGTCCAGACGTCGGAGCACGAAGTCGAGCAGCGGCTACGGCGACGTGGTGATGAGCGCGCCGGAACGCTCGACGTACGGGGAATGGTGGTTGAGCTGGAGTTGCCGACCAATGCAGCCGTCACCTCCAGCTTGTTGACGGTCCGCCTCGCCGATCGCAACAGCATCGACACGACCGTCGACACCGGCTCGGTCGAACTCCCGAATACCAGACTCGAGCAACTGGTCAGCGCCCTGGTGGTCGGCTGCGACGACCACGCAATCGCGACGAGCGGATGCCGATTCAACACTGGCGCCGCGTTGCCGCCCTCTGCGCCTGCCAATGACGTCGCAGCGTCCGACTCAGTTCCTGCCAGCCCCGCAGCGTCGACCCGACGGCCGGTCCGTCTCACGCGCACTCGGGCACGATGTGGTGTTCATCAACCTCACCGAGGCACGACCGGGCGCCGTCACGACATGCGCAACGACAACCGACCGTGATCTTCGGGGTTGGTTTGGTTGTGGTTGGTTCGCCGCCAGTCGTGGTCCCCGTAGTGGTCGAGGATGGAACGCTTGCCGAGACGCAGGTGCTCGCCGACCTAGTCGGCGGTTGGGTGGGCTGCGTGCCGGGGAAGTTCGTCTGGAGGAAGATCGATCATCAACACGACCGTGCCGTGGTCGATCTCCTCGGCCATGGGATTGCCCACGAGCGAGTCAATATTGGCCGTTACGAGACAACACCATTCAGCACGTGAAATCGCGCGAGCGAGATCTTGCGTTCAGCGGACCCAGTCACCGTTGTCGTCGAAGGCGAGGTCGGTCAACTCGCCAGTTCGGAGCCACACGTCGGTGCCGAGGGCGACGGCGACCTTCTGGGCGTTCCACTTCATGATGTCGAGAGTCAGTTCGACGAGTTGTGCCGCGCTGAAGTGGCGATGCAATTCGGAGACCATCTCGTCGGAGAGTGACGACGGCTGCGTCATCATCGCGTCGGCCATGGCGAGAGCGGCACGGTGGGCGCCGGGGAACGCGTCGGTCGTCGACGTGAACACAGCGTCGACGGTTGTCTCGTCGAGACCGGCATCCCTGGCAACTGCCAGGCGCACCGACAGTCAAGTACCGCAGTCGTGATACTGAGCGCAGCGGAGTCGGACGATCTCGGTCGTGACCGGGTCGACGGTGTCGAGGCGAACCGTGGCCGCCGCGAAACCCCCGAGCGCGCGTCGCAGATCTGGGTCGCCCGAGGTGCCGGGGGCGACGCGGCGGGAACGATCCGTCATCACGCTCCTCCGAACAGCCGATCCCACATGAGTCGCAGTCGGATGCGTTGCTCGACCACGAGCAACGCGCTCACGAAGTTCTGCAACCCGACATCGCCGATGTGCTCGCGCACTGCCGCCACGGTTGAATCGTCGATCGATGCAACGTCGATGATGTAGTGCTCGGCGAAGGCGAGGCCCGCCCGGTCGCCCTCGGTGAACCGGGAGTCGTTCGGCCAGGCTGCGAGTGCATCGAGCGTGCCGTCGTCGACAACTCCGGTTCGATCAAGAACCTCTGCCTCGCACCCGAGCAGGCCGGCGATCCGTATCCGACACAGTTCGAGGAGGCGTGGCGTCGTCGCCACCCATGCCGCATCGTTCGCCGCGATCAACTCGGCGCGCACGTCGCGATGACCGGGGGTTCCGTCGCCGAGCACGCGGTCGATGACGTCGTGCGTCGTACCGGTGGCCAGCGCTCCCATCACGGCCGACGCTACTCCGCACGTGCAGCGGGGGTCGATCCGGCACATCGACTTGGGTTCACTCGTCGTCGAGGGTGATCTCGCGCACGCGTGCGAGCAGCATCTCGAGTGCAGGGCGGTTGAGTCCGCCTTCCGGGATGATCACGTCGGCGTGACGCTTGCTCGGCTCGATGAACCGTTCATGGGCCGGGCGGACCGTGCTCAGGTACTGGTCGATCACGAAATCAGGCGTTCGGCCGCGTTCGGCGACATCGCGACGGAGTCGACGGATCAATCGAATGTCGGCAGCGGTGTCGACGAAGATCTTCAGGTCGAAACGCTCGCGCAGGGCGCGGTCCCACAGCACCAAGATGCCGTCGACGACGATGATGCGAGCTGGTTTCACAATGCGGACCCTGTGGCTCCGGTTGTGTTCGGAGTAGTCGTAGATCGGCACCGGCACCGACGCACCGTTGGCGAGCGCCGCGAGATGGTCGTTCAGCAGCGCCCAGTCGAAGGCATCGGGATGGTCGTAGTTGACCGCTTCGCGTTGCGCGATCGGCGCGTCGCCGAGGTCGAGGTAGTACGAGTCGAGTTCGATCAGCGAGAGGTGCTCGGGCCCGGTCAACCCTGCGAGTCGCTCGGTCACCGTGGTCTTTCCCGAGCTGCTTCCCCCGGCGATGCCGATCACGAATGGTCGATGCACGCCGCGAACATTAGCCATCAGTGGCTGGTTGACCACCGGTGTCGGTGTTGACGAACTCTTGACCACTCTTTGTGCTGACATCATTGCTGTGAGTGGTCAACTCACGTACTGTCATCCCTGCGGACTCGACACTTTGTGACCCCAAGGGCGGAACTGTGCACACCAAGCTTCTCGAACGACCAGCGTCGACGACAATCGATGCAGCGCACCAACTACCGGCGCCCACGTCGGCCGCCGCGACCAGTCCCTGGGCGCCGCCCGGCGCCGCCGAGGCACTGGCG
>JBGTEH010000267.1:0-2614 GCA_041747915.1 Ilumatobacteraceae bacterium | reverse complement strand
CCCGGCCGTCGAGGACGAGGCGTGGTTCTTCGACACCGAGCTGCTGCTCGTGGCGGAGCACAACGGCCTGCGGATCCACGAACTTCCTGTCGACTGGATCGACGACCCCGACAGCCGCGTCGACGTGCGCTCGACGGCGATGGCCGATCTCGCCGGTGTGAGGCGCATGGCGACGCGCTTCATGCGCGGGCGCGGCCACGTCGACCTCGGCGCGCTCGAACGTCGGCCACTCGTCGACGACTTTGGTCGCCAGACGGTGGCGTATGTGCTGATCGGCATCGTGTCGACGATGGTGAGCCTTGGGGTGTTCCTCGCGCTGCGCGACGAGATCGGGGCGATCTGGGCCAACGTCGTTGCGTTCTCGATCACCGCCTTCGCCAACAACTGGGCGAACCGACGATGGACGTTCCGCCGACGCAGCGACGACGATCGACTCTGGCGCAACGTGACCAGCTCCATCGTGTTCGCCGTCTCGCTGCTGATCACGACGCTGGCGTTGGCCTCGGTCGAAGGCAATCAGTCGCTCGAGTTGCTGATGCTGCTGCTCACGTGGGGCCTCGCTGCCGTGATGCGATTCGTCGCCTACCGGGCCTGGGTCTACCGCCGCTCCGCCTGACCCCGCCAACGGCGAAAGCGATGAGTTTCTGGTCCGCCCGGCGCGCCAGAATCTCATCGGTCGCCCCGATCACGGGAGGGTGATGAGTTTGTGGAGCGCCGGCCGCACCAGAACCTCATCGCCCGCTGGAGTCACGGGCAGGTGGTGGGGCCTTCGGCGAAGAGGCCGTAGGTGGTCAGCATCCAGCCGATGACAGAGCCGGTTTCGGCACCGAGATCGCCGGGTGCGTCGCGCAACGCGATGCCGGCGTCGACCCATCGGGCGAGCGAACCGTCGATCACCAGCAGCCAGGCGGCGTCGTCATCGCCCGATCGCGCCGCGGCGAGTTGATCGATCGGATCCGATTCGGTGAGCGCAGCGTCGTCGACCGCGATGGTGCCGTCGATCAGTTCGCCGACGAGACGCTCGGCCGTGGCGCGTGCAGCCGCCTCGTCGTCGACGTTCAGTGCGCTCGCCAGCGCGATCGTGCAGGCCGGCCCGTCGTAGTCGAGAGCCTCGACCCCCTCGAGTTGGAAGACCCGTGTGGTTTCGGTGCCGTCGGCGCGCCGTGACGGCCCGAGTTGGCGCACGAGCACCTCATCGGTGACACGGAAGTCGATGTCGAGTTCCTGCATCCGCATCATCATCGTCGAGCTGTACGGCTCGAACACGCGCAGGTTCGACACGTCGTACACGACCGGGTCGCTCTGCGCCAACACCGAGAGTTCGGGAAGGATCCGCCGCATCGCAGGCATCGTGGAGTAGGCCGCCACCGGCCCATCGGGCCGCTCCAGGTACGCCAGGTTTGCGCCTGACAGCACCACGATCAGGCCGATGGCCATGCGATCGGACCAGATCGACACGCGACGGCTCGCAGTTGCCTCGTGATCGGCGGACCAGACAGCGGTCGCGACCCAGACGATGCTGAACGTCACGAACACCGACAGCGCCCACACCCACCGGACGTGGTGCGACGACAACCCGACGGCCCCGATCGTCACCCGGCTCAACGCCACGATCGTGGCCGGCACCGCCACTGTGCACAGCGCTCCAGCACTCGTGGCAGCCACGAGACCACGTCGGTGGGCCGCGACGGTCAGTGCCGCGAGCACGGCCACCACCGCGACGAGCGCGACGATCGAGAGTGCAACCCCTGGGAGCCCGGGGATCACGAGCAGGTCACCATCGACCGATGTGGTCAGTGGCGTGTTGGGCACCGACGTGGAATACCCCGCCCGGAACCACCACCACGGCAGCGCCACGATCGAGCTCGTGATGCGAGTGGCAGTGGACAGCCCGATCGTCAGATCGCCGCCGCCGGAGTTGGTCGCCAGACGGGCCAGGTTGCCACGACCCTCCCCGAACAGCTGCTCGATGAGCGGTTGGATCCAGCAGACGACGAACACGCCGGCGCTGACCGCTGCGGTGCGCGATCGTAGGGCCGCGCCGATCGCTTCTCGATGAACCGGGCGGTGCAACCACCATGACGTCGCCACGCCCGTCACGATCAGAGCGGCGAGGATGTAGACGTAACTGATGTGGGTCTGGACGAGCACGCTGCCGACGAATACTGCCCACGGGAGGCACGCGGTTCGACCGGCGGTGCACCCCACCATCAGTACGAGGAACGTGAGGAACGGCAGGAGCAGTGCGTGGGCCTGCCAGATGTCGATCAGCATCTCGCTGCCCATCGACCACGCCAGCGCAACCGCCGCAAGCAGCATCCACCGCTGCATCCGCCAACCGCCGATGTGTCGACTGGCGACGGAGACACCGACGATCGCCGCGATGTTGAGCACCCCGACACCGATCGCCGCTCCCGGGCCGGGCGCGAGCGTGCGGGCGAACGGCGCCATCAGGAGGTCGTACAGCGCCCCTGGATTGTTCATGTTCTCGCCGACCGACAGCGATGCCGACGTCCACGAGCCGAGCAACGGGTGATGGCGTGTGGCCACGTCGGCGGCGCGGATGTACAGCAATGCATTGTCGCCGATCGGGAACCAGTCGCGTCGCAGCGAT
>JBGTEH010000266.1:0-2656 GCA_041747915.1 Ilumatobacteraceae bacterium | reverse complement strand
TAGAGCACCGAGTCGGGGAACACGTGGGCGTACCCGGTGCGCCACGAGGCCACCTGGACATCGGTGATTCCGTCGGCGTCGGCTTTCGTCGCGGCCCGGATCTCGATCGCCATGGGCCCGCGCGCCCCGCCGCTCAGACGGCGAGGAGGTCGCGAGCGCCGGTGTCGCTCGACGGGTGGCGCAGCTTGCTCATTGCCCGAGCTTCGATTTGACGGATCCGCTCCCGAGTCAGGTTGAAGTGCTCGCCGACCTCTTCCAAGGTGCGAGGTTCGCCGCGGTCGAGCCCGAAGCGCAGCTTCAGGATTTCGCGTTCACGCTCGTCGAGCGGGGCCAGCAGGCGGGCGATCTCCTCGGGGAGCAGAGCCGTGGCCGCGACTTCGAACGGCGACTCGGCCGACCGGTCCTCGACGACATCGCCGAGTTCGGCGTCACCGTCTTCGCGCAGCGGCTCGGAGAGGGAGAGCGGTTCGGCAGCGAAGCGAAGCGCCTCGGTGACCTTGTCTTCCGGCATCTCGACTTCCTTGGCGAGTTCCGAGAGGGTGGCGGGTCGGCCGTATTTGAGTTCGAGTCGCGAACGTGCCTTCTGCAGGCGCGCAAGCGTGTCTCCGGCATGCACCGGGAGACGAATCGTGCGCCCCGTATTGGCGATCCCGCGCGTGATCGCCTGGCGGATCCACCATGTCGCGTACGTCGAGAACTTGAAGCCCTTGCGCCAATCGAACTTCTCGACGGCGTGCATCAATCCGAGGTTGCCCTCTTGGATCAGGTCGAGCAGTGGCAAGCCCGATGCCTGGTACTTCTTCGCGATCGAGACGACGAGACGAAGGTTGGACTGGACGAACTGGCGCTCGGCCTCCTCGCCCTTACGGGCCAGACGGCGCAGTTCACGCTTCTTGGCCGGGGTGACGCTCTTGCCGCCGGCATCCAGGGTCTCGATCGCCTCTTTGCCGGCCTCGATCGCCTTCGCGAGACGGACCTCATCATCTTTGGTGAGGAGTGTGTACTGACCGATATCGGTCAGGTACAGTCGGACGAGGTCTTCGTCGTCACGGTCGACGCGATCTTTGGCCACCTGGTGCTCCTACTGTGTTGATTCAACGGCGGTGCCGACGGATGTCGGAGTCCCCGTGGAGGATTCGGCGTGCGAGTGTCCGATGACGAGGTCTGCGAGAGAGGAGCACGACGACGACATGAGACGTCTGTCACGATACCGACGCCGTGGTGTCCGTCAACCCATTCGCGACAACCCCCGCCAGATATCGCAGTTGGAGATGAATGAGTACTCAGGATCGCCATGAGTGATGTCGAACGATCGACGACCGGCGAGGTCGATCTGGCCATCGTGACCCTGCGCTTCGATGCGATCGACGATGCCACCCTGCTCGCGGTGCTGGCGAAGTACGTCGTGCTCACGCGGATGCACGACGGCTGCCGCAATGTCGATCTCTGCTCGAGCGTCACGGTTCCGGGGCGCCACCTCGTGGTCGAGAAGTGGGAGACACCTGAGCATCAACGCCTGCACTTCGACTCCGACACGATGATCGAGATGGCGCGTTCGTGCGGAGGGATCCTCACGGGTCCACCAGAGGTCGACCTGTGGGACGCCACGAGCGCTCACGACCTTCGGTAAGAACTCCGTGAAGGCGCACACCGATCGCGGGCACGTCGCCTGTGCGTCTGGGTACAATTTGCCCATGCCGAATCCAGTGTTCAAAGAAGAAGCGTTCGACAAGGCCTCGCAGGACTTCAGGGCCAGCCAGCCCGGCTGGGCCGCCCCCGAAGCCGGTTCGCACGTCCAGACCAAGCCCATCACCGACGGTCCCGTCAGCACGTGGCAGAAGTCGATGACCCTCAATGGCACGATCACCGCCTCGGCCGTCCTGCTGGTCATCCTGCTCGTCTCCGGTGCCTTCGGGTGGAACGCCGCCGACGGCCCGACGCTGGAGAACGGCGTCGAATCGTATTCGTTCCCGCCGCTCGCGTTCGTCGGCATCATCGTCGGCTTCATCGCCGTCATCGTCGCCAACTTCAAGCCCAACCTGGCCAAGATCCTCGGGCCGGTCTATGCGCTGGCGTACGGCTTCGCAGTCGGTGCGATCTCCAAGGGTTACGAGACCTTCTACGACGGCATCGTGGTGCAAGCCGTGCTCGCCACTGCGTCGGTCTTCGCCGTGATGCTCGTGTTGTATCGCGCTCGCATCATCAAGGTCACCGACAAGTTCCGCCGCACCGTCATCATCGCCACGCTCGGCGTGATGGCGCTCTATCTGTTCTCGTTCGTGATCAGCCTGTTCGGCACGACGCTGCCGTTCCTCGACGGCAGCAACAGGTTGCTGAGCATCGGGTTCTCGTTGCTCGTGTGCGGCCTCGCTGCCGCGAACCTCGCCCTCGACTTCGATTTCATCGAGCGCGGCGTCAAGTCCGGCCTTCCGAAGAACTACGAGTGGGTCGCCGGTCTCGGCCTCGTGGTCACCCTCGTGTGGCTGTACCTCGAGATCCTGCGCCTGCTGTCATACCTACGCAACTGACGGGTGGTCGGCTGACCCCCACCGAATCATCGGTCGGCCGCGTCGTGGAGGCCGTGGTCGTCGGCGGCGCGGGCGGCGCTCTCGGAGCACTGGTCGGCGCACCGTTCGGGATCGCGCTGCCCGCCGCC
>JBGTEH010000265.1:0-3008 GCA_041747915.1 Ilumatobacteraceae bacterium | reverse complement strand
GCCAGACCGAAGACATCCTCGACAAGAACCCGGCACTGAATGTCCGTCGCCCGAGGGTGCACGACGAGTCACGCACCCTCGGGTTGGACCGCAACGAACTCGGCGCCCTCCTCGTGCAAGCGGGGCTCGGTGATCTGCGCGACGGCGCGTTGATCACACTGCTCGCATTGAACGGGCTCCGGATCTCCGAAGCGTTGAACGCCGACATCGACGACCTGTCCAGCGAACGTGGGCATCGCACGTTGGCGATCGTGCGCAAGGGCGGCAAGCACGTCACGATCCCGATCGCACCACGCACGGGGCGAGCGCTCGATCTGTACATCGGTGAACGCACCATGGGACCGATCCCTCGGCGTCGAAGGCGGACGTATGGATCGGTACTGCGCCGATCGGATGGTCAAGCGACTCGTGAAGCGGGCAGGGATCGACAAGCGCATCTCACCGCACAGCCTTCGGCACTCGTTCATCACCGCCGCCCTCGACGCCGGTGTCCCGCTGCGCGCTGTGCAAGAAGCCGCGTCGCACGCCGATCCGAGAACGACAATGCGCTATCACCGCGCCCGACGCAGCCTCGACCGGCACGCCACCTACATCGTGTCGACGTTCATCGCCGGAGCAACCCGGCCAGCCTGACCATCACCACCGCACCAGCGAGCGATACCGGGCGATCGGCTCGCTCATAACGCCGGTACTGCCAGGCATGTCGGAGCGTCGCTGTCTCCGACAATTATCGCTCGGGTGCGAAGCATTATTCGATGATCGCGTTGAAAATCACCGGAGGGCTCAACGTTTCTCGCAACAACCGTCTCGCCGCCAGCGACTGGTCGACGTTTCTCACCGAGTGGATCGTCGCGAACCACCTCCGCACTTCCTGCTGCGTCACTGCTGCCACCTCGTACACGAAGCGATGCCCGGTTGGACTGACAAGTGAACTTGACATGTAGACAAGTGTGCCTTACATTGCCGAGTATGGGAAGCCGCAGGAGTGAGTTGGAACGACGTCAGGACGGGGCGGCGTTGCGGGACGCGATTCCTGCTGTCGTGACGCTGATCGTGCTCGAAGGGATCGTCGCTGTGGCGGATCTCGATGCGGGCTCGAACCGGTGGCATCTGGCGATCTCGTTGTCGCCGCTACTGGCAGGCGTTTGGCTGGCGTGGGTGCAGTTGCGGACCGTGCGGCGATGCGACGAGTACCAGCGCACAGTGCACTTGGAGGCGATGTCGGCCGGCTTCGGGGTGGCGATGCTGGTGGCGATGACGGGTGGTCTGCTCGACGGCGCCGACGTCGGGTCTCCTGCCCAATACCTGCAGCTCACATTCATCGCCGGGATCCTGTCGTGGGTCGCAACGCTCGCCATCCGGATACGGCGCTGACCGATGAGGAACCGACTTCGCGAGTTACGTGCGACCCGTCGCTGGAGCCAAGCCGACCTGGCCGATCAGCTCGGCGTGTCCCGACAGACCGTCAACGCAATCGAGACCGAACGCTTCGACCCGAGCCTGCCATTGGCGTTCAAGATCGCCGAGCTCTTCGACCAGACGATCGAAGCCATCTTCCTCCGCGAACCAGACACCGACGCCGATGCTTGAACCGCTGGAAGCGCCTGCTCGACGATGACACCGCTCACGCGAGCACATCGGCATCACACCTGCCCGGATTCATCCACCCAGATCTGATCCAGCCAACCCAACACCCAGATCTGATCCAGCCAACCCAACAGTGCAAGGAGCCACCCGATGTACGAATACAAGGTCCTGACCGAACGCGACAAGCGCTTCGCCGGCGGTTTCGATCCCGAAACCCTCGAAGCAACCCTGAACAGCTACGCCCGCGAAGGCTGGCGGATCGTCGAGGCCGTTGCCGCCACGAACATGATGAAGACCGTCAAAGCCGAGATCGTCATCATCCTCGAACGTGACGCACCCGCAACCTGACTCGAACACCTCGGAGCAACCAGGCCCAGCCTTCGACGTGGCCGCAGATGTCGACACCGGCGACACGCAGCTCGCGCTCTTCGCCGATGAGGGCGCGCAGGCATCAGGTCCAGACCCGCGCGGCGATCTCGGCCCAGAGGTTCTGAAGGCCGTCGCGGCGGGGCTGGTGGGAGCGAACACCGCAACAGCGGCGCGTTCGACGCCCATTCCTTCGATCACGCTGGCGTTCGGGATCGCCGTCTGCAAGAAGCCCGGAACGTCGCGCATCAGGTGAGCGACGAGGTCGCGTTGCAGGCGTTTGCGGCGGTCGAGCATCGACGCGAACGGGAGCACCATCGGGGCACCGGTCTGCTCGCCGAGGAAGTGGGTGAGTTGCTCGAGGGTGCGTTCAGACAGGGTGTGTGGGGATGGTTGGCACGATGAGCGCGTCGGCGGCGTCGAACACACCCTCGCTGATGAGCGTGATCCCCGGGGCGCGTGGCTCCCGAGGGCGAGGAGGGCGAGGGAGATGAGAGGTTCGGGTCCGTGGAAGCCGAAGGCGATGCGGGTGAGGAGCCGGATCTTGGTGTTGGTGGACTCGATGAGGCCGTTGGAGAGACCCACACCCCTACTCGAAGAAACACACGCATGTTCTGGGCGCAGGTGACCGATCCGACGTGAGGATCTTGAGCGCCCGTGCAGCCGTCCGAACGATGTTGTTCTGAGGTTCGGACGCGACGCCCTGGTCATACCGTGACGCGCTGTCGAACACTATGTCTCGTGCCTGTGGCGTTACCGGCGCGGCGGAGTGCAGAGATGAGCGAGAATCCTGGGTATTCGTCGAATTCTGAGTCGGGATCCGCCCGGCTGGGTAGCGGAAGCGGTTGTAGCAGTTCCAGTAGCTCGGTGCTAATCCGCCCGGGATGACGGCACAGCACCGCCGGCGGTGCTGTGCCGCGTTGTGGTCGGTTGGCGGTGGTCGTGCGGTTGCCGAGCGATTCTGTAACGCAGGCCCTCGTCGATTGTCTAGAGATCGTGGCATTCACCAAGAATCAGTCGAGCAACGGCTGAGCGAAGGGGCTCGCATGATTCCG
>JBGTEH010000264.1:0-7124 GCA_041747915.1 Ilumatobacteraceae bacterium | reverse complement strand
ATCTTCCTGTGGGCGATCATCGTCTTCATCTTCTTCAAGCGTTTCGCCTCGGGCTTCGAGTACGACAACACGTACAAGCGCGCCGTCGACGACGACGTGCCGCTCACCACCGCCGACGTCGAGCGCGAGTTCGCGAGCGGTCCGCCCCGAACCGGCGGCTGAACAACAGCCAGGGCCCAGTTGCTGCGCGGCCAGTAGCCTCGCAGCCGTGATCGATCAGCGGCTGTTGCGCACCGACCTCGACGGCGTCAAAGCCGCGCTGGGGCGGCGAGGGAGCGCTGGGCTGCTCGCCGACGTCGATGAGGCTGCGATGCTCGACGCACGTCTCGTCGCCATCACCGAGCGACGTGATGGCATTCGTGCGCAGGTGAACTCGATCTCCAAGGAGGTCGGCCAACTCCGCCGCGACCGCAACTTCGACGGGGCCGAGAAGCTCCAGGGCGAGAGCAGGGAGCTGGGCGAGGTCGAGCGTGGCCTCGCGTCGGACCACGACGAGATCGCCGAGGAACTCCACCTGCTGCTGCTGGGCATCCCGAATCTTCCTCACCCCGACGCTCCCGACGGATCTGGTGACGACGACAACGTGCTCGTGAGAGGACCCGTCGGGCCCACCGAGGGCTTCGACGAGCACCATCGAATTCCGCACTGGATCACGGCCACCGATCTCGGAGTGCTCGACAACGAACGAGCCGTCAAGATCTCAGGAGCGATGTTCACGATGCAGCGCGGCGCGGGTGCCACGCTGGCGCGTGCACTGTGCCAGTACGGCCTCGACCTCAACGCCGACGCGCACGAAGAGGTGCGCTCTCCATCGCTGGTGACCTCGGCCACGCTCACGGCGACGGGTCAATTGCCGAAGTTCGCCGACGACGCCTACTGCCTCGAGCGCGACGATCTGTGGTGCATTCCGACTGCGGAGGTGCCACTCACGTCGATCTACGCCGACGAGACGCTCGACGACACTGCCCTTCCGATTCGGATGATGGCCCACAGCGCGTCGTTCCGGCGGGAGGCCGGATCGGCCGGTCGAGACACGCGCGGCATGCTGCGCTCGCATGAGTTCGACAAGGTCGAGATCCTGGCCCTCGCGACCCCCGAGCAGGCGCCGGCGCTGCTCGACGACATGGTCGGTCGCGCCGAGCGTGCGATCGCGGGCCTCGGACTCACGTATCGAACGCTCGAGATCTGTGCCGGCGACATGGGACAGAGTCACCATCGCAGCTTCGACGTCGAGGTGTATTCGCCCGGCGTCGACACATGGCTCGAGGTGTCGTCGATCAGCTGGTTCGGCGACTATCAGGCGCGGCGCGCCAATATCCGCTTTCGGCGCCACGACGCCGACGGCAAGGTTCGCAAGGGCACCGAGTTCGTGCACACGCTGAACGGATCCGCGCTCGCAGTGCCGCGCGTGTGGGCGGCGATCATGGAGACCCATCGCAACGCCGATGGGTCGGTCACGGTGCCCGATGTGCTGCGGCCCTACATGCGCGGTGTCGAGCGGATCGAGAAATGACCGACTCGACCCACGATCGGTCGGCCATGCTGCGCGATCGTCGGGTCCAGTACGAAACCGCCGGGATCGAGGCTGCCGATCTGGCCGACGAACCGGTGGAGCAGTGGCAGATCTGGCATGCAGAGGCGCTGGACGCAGGCGTCGCCGAGCCGAACGCAATGACCGTGGCCACCGTCGATGCCGACGGCTCACCGGACGCTCGCATCGTGCTGGTGCGCGGCGCCGACGGACGCGGCCTCGTGTTCTACACCAATTACGAAGGCACCAAGAGCCGTCAGCTCGATCACGCCCCGGTTGCGGCTGCCGTGTTCTCGTGGCTCGACCTGCACCGCCAGGTACGACTCCGTGCGCGCGTCGAACGCGTCAGCGCCGACGAGAGCGACGCGTACTTCGCTTCGCGTCCGCGCGGCAGCCAACTCGGAGCGTGGGCGTCGCCGCAGAGTCGAGAAATCCGCGACCGCTCGCAACTCGAGGCGCTCGTCGCGTCGTACGACGATCGGTTCGCTGGTGGCGATGTCGACCGCCCGCCGCACTGGGGCGGCTGGCGACTCGTGCCGTTCGAGTGGGAGTTCTGGCAGGGCCGCCCCAGCCGCCTCCACGACCGGCTGCGGTACCGCCGTGTCGACGACGGCTCCTGGCTGATCGTTCGCCTCGCGCCCTGACCGACTGCGAGCCAATCCGAAAACCGCAGCACCCAACGGTTGAATGCGACGGGCCGACCGGCGAGGCTGTGACAATGACCGCAACGAGAGTGACGTGACGAAAGTGCTGGTGGTCGACGACGAACCCACCGTTCGCGAGGTCGTTGCGGGATACCTGCGTCGAGACGGGCACGAGGTGTTCGAGGCCGCTGACGGCTCCACAGCACTCGAGCTCGTCGACGCCAACCCACCCGACCTCATCGTGCTCGACATGATGCTCCCCGGTGTGAACGGGCTCGATGTCCTGCGGCGGGTTCGTACCACCAGCGATGTGCCGGTGATCATGCTCACGGCGCGCTCGGAGGAATCCGACCGAGTCGCCGGCCTCGAACTCGGCGCCGACGACTACGTCGTCAAACCGTTCTCGCCGCGTGAGTTGGCGGCGCGTGTCAACGGTGTGCTTCGTCGCACCAATGGGCGAACGAGTCCGGCGTTGGGGCCGATCGTGTTCGGCGAGCTGAAGATCGAACCGCTCAGCCGTCAGGTCACGCTCGGCGGAGAGAACATCGAGATGACGCCGAAGGAGTTCGACGTGCTCGCCTTCCTCGCATCGTCGCCCCGCCAGGTGTTCTCGCGCGCTCAGCTCCTCGAATCGGTGTGGCAGTCGTCGCCCGAATGGCAGGATCCGGCGACCGTCACCGTCCACGTGCGTCGGATCCGCAACAAGATCGAGGTCGATCCCGAGTCGCCACGGTGGATCACCACGGTGTGGGGCGTCGGCTACCGATTCGAACCATGAACCCGCCCGCATCGACTCCGCCTCGCGGTCTGAACCGCCTCGGGGTCAGATTCCTCGTGGCCATGCTCGCCGTGCTCGGCATCGCGATCGTCACGATCGCCATCGCCGCGCAGTCGATGGTCATCAACGACCAAGATCTCGGGCTCCTCGTGCGCGCACTCGTGCCGGCGGTGCTCGGCGCAACGGTCGTTGCGGTCTTGATGGCACGTCCGGTGGCCCGCGATGCGAAGCGAATCTGTGACGCAGCGATGCGCGTGGCCGATGGTGACCTGTCGGCGCGAACCGGTGTGAGTCGGCGCGACGAATTGGGCGAAGCGGCGTCGATGTTCGACGTGATGGTCGAGCGACTCGACTCGATCGAACACGAACGAGCGCTGATGTTGTCGTCGATCTCGCACGACCTGCGCACGCCGCTCACCGCGCTGCGCGCGTCGGTCGAGGCGATTCGCGACGGTGTTGCCGCCGACCCCGACCAGTACCTCAAAGGCATGGAGCGCCAAGTACGAGCGCTGGCGGTTCTCGTCGACGACCTGCAACTCCACAGCCGCCTCGTGAGCGGCACCATCGAGCTGCGACGAACCCGCCTCGATCTCACCGAACTCGCCGACGAAGCAATGGAGACCGTCCGTCCAATCGCGTCCGCCCGCAACATCGCCCTCCTGCTCGAGGCGACGCAGCGAGTGCTCGTCGACGCCGACGGCGCACAGCTTGCTCGAGTGGTGCGCAATCTGCTGGAGAACGCGATCCGCCACGCGCCGGAGGGTTCGGTGGTGCTCGTCCAGATCGACGAGGCCAGTGGCGCCGCCACGTTACGTGTGGTCGACCAGGGCCCTGGCTTCCCGAGCGACTTCAAGGACCGCGCCTTCGAACCGTTCACCCGCGCCGATCCGGCTCGCAACACGAGTACCGGCACCGCCGGGCTCGGACTGTCGATCGCCCGCGGCATCGTGACCGCCCACGGGGGCTCGATCGGTGTCGGCGACGGTCCGGGTGGCGTCGTCGAAGTGCTGCTGCCGGTCTGAGCGCTCAGGCGGCCGGCCAACCGACGGCGGCGTCGACGAGGCCGTCGATCAGCGACTCGGTGTGCGGGGTGAGACCAGGCCCCTCCCAGTCCCACCACAGCGGGCTCGACCCCCGCACACGTGGTGGAAGCTCGATCTGCACACCGCCGTGTCGTGGAAGGTTGACGGGGTTTCGGGGGTGCAGGCCTCGGAGCTGCTCAGGAATCGCCTCGAGGTCGGTGACGATGTCGTAGGCGGGAAGGCGTCGGCGCAAGCACGTGCCGACGTGGTCGGCGAAGACTCGGTTGGCGCCGCCGAGCAACAGTGAACCGAACAGGCCCCGCCGACCGAAGCCGTGCACGGTCACCACGATGTCGACGTGGTCGATGAACGCACGCAGTTGCGACGACTCCTCGGGGCGCACCTGGATCGACGGGAGGTGCTCGCGCATCCCGTCGGGTTGCACCACTGCATACAACGATGCCGACGCCCGTTCGGCCGCCCGGGACGCGATCACGTCGGTCATCGCCTCGAGCGCACCGCCGTGGTAGGCCATGAAACCCACTCGACCTCTCAGCTCGGCCACTTCCTCCACCCCGGGCGTCCCGAGGAGTGCGGCAAAGGCGGTCACAGGAACATGATCGCAGCAAGTGGGCCCTAAGGTGACGTCGATGCTCGTGTGGATGGACCTTGAGATGACCGGACTCGACCACACCACCGATGTCATCGTCGAGATCGCGACGATCATCACCAACGATGATCTGGCGATCCTCGCCGAGGGTCCCGACCTCGTGATCCACCAACCCGATGAGGTGCTCGCGCGGATGGACCCGTTCGTGGTCGACATGCACACGAAGTCGGGCCTGCTCGATCAGATCAAGGCGTCGACGATCTCGCTCGAGCTTGCCGGCGCTGCGACGCTCCAGTTCATCGTGCAGCACGTTCCCGAGCCGGCGAGCGTTCCGTTGTGCGGTAACTCCATCGGCACCGATCGTCGATTCCTCGCGGCCTACCTGCCCGACATCGAGAACTACCTCCACTACCGATCGATCGACGTGTCGAGTGTCAAGGAACTCGTCAAACGGTGGTATCCGGAGGCCGACGCGAACCGGCCGCGGGGCCAGGGTTCGCATCGGGCGCTCGACGACATCCGCGAGTCGATCCGCGAGATGGCGTACTACCGCGAGCACGTGTTCGTCGCCTCACCGTCGCCCGTGCCCGACCCGGCCTGACTCGCTGCGAATCCTGGGGCTTCACCTTCCGTGGTCGCGTCCCGGTTCGTCGTTCGGGGTCGCCTTCCGGGGTCGCGACCCTGATCGCAGCGCGGTAGGTTCCGGCGCATGCGTGCTGTCGTGCTCCGATCCCATGGTGGTCCCGAGGTTCTGACGATCGAGGAGGTCGACGACCCCACAGCTGGGCGCGACGAGATCGTCGTCGAGGTGGAGCACACGGCGATCAACCGTGCCGACATCCTGCAGCGGATGGGGCTGTACCCCGACCCACGCGGGCGCTCCGTCGAGATCCCCGGCCTGGAGTACGCCGGCGTGGTGTCCGAGGTGGGCGCTGATGTCGCCGGGTGGTCGGTGGGCGATCGTGCCATGGGCATCGAGGCGGGCGGTTGCTATGCCGCCAAGGTGGTCACTCACGCCCGCCAGGCGCTGCCCGTGCCGTCGGCGGTCATCTCCTCGGATGCCGCCGCGATTCCCGAGGTGTTCCTCACCGCGTGGGACGCGCTCGTCGTACAGGGTGGTCTCACGAGCGGCCGGTGGGCGCTCGTGCACGCCGGCGCCTCGGGTGTCGGCACGGCTGCCATTCAGATCGCCACGGCGATCGGCGCCCGAATCGCCGTCACCTGTTCGGCCGGTAAGGCCGACGCGTGTCGCGCGCTGGGCGCCGATGTCGTGCTCGAACGCAGCCCCGCTGATTGGTTGGGCGAACTCCGCGATGCGGTTCCCGGCGGCGTCGACGTGGTGCTCGACGTGATCGGCGGCGACGAAGTGGATCGAAACCTGCATGCCGCTCGGACCGACGCCACCATTGTCCAGGTGGGCCTGATGGGTGGAGGGACGGCGCCCGTCAACATCGGGCTGATCCTGTCGAAGCGGATCACCTGGGTTGGCACGACCCTGCGCGCCCGCCCGATCGAGCGCAAGCTTGCGCTGAGTCAACGCTTCATCGAAGAGATGCTCCCGCTGTTCGAGGCTGCAGCGCTGAAGCCGGTCGTCGACTCGCGGTTCGCCTTCGAACAGATCGCCGATGCGCACCGGCACATGGAGGCCAACGCAAACGTCGGCAAGATTCTCATCGATCTCTGAGAGATTTCGAGAAACCCCCTTGACCGGCGCATGTCTCGCGTGATTGTCTGACATCCGGCCCGGACCATCGGGACGCATCACGAACACGAAAACTCTGCGACACACGACGACTCGAAAGGACGAACGATGATCATTTCACCCATCTGTGCACCATCGTTCGTTGCCGCGCGCCCGCGCGTCGGTGCGCTCGGTGCCGCCTCGTGGCCGATGAATGTCGTCCAGGGATCCAACGGATACATGTCCGTGAATCATGGCGACACCACCGGCACGACCGAGTCCAAGCGACTCACCCCCGGCCACCTCATGGGAGTCCTGACGTAACACCGACGTCAGATCACCTCTCACGAGGCCGCCGGGTTCCGACCCGGCGGTCTCTTTCGTTTTTCCCACCCCTGTCCGACGATCTGAACCATCCCCACCGATGAACACACCACAGAAAGCACCGCTCATGACATTGCTCGACACCGGCCCTTCCAACGCCGGCCCTTCCAACACCGGCCCCTCCATCATCAGCACATCCACCATCGACTTCCAGGACATCGCCATGCACAGCCCATCCATCCCCAGCCGATCGGTGCTCGTCGAGCCCCGAGAACCCGACAGTCCGCGACCGCCCGGCGCGCGAGCCCCCGTTGCTCGATGCGCCGACGGACACGGAACCATGACCGGCTTGTTCTTCTCCGACCACGTCGTCGACATCGCTCGCGCCAAGGCCATGTGTGGGCTGTGCCCGCTGCAGGCGTCGTGCCTCGAAGGTGCCCTCGAGCGCGAGGAGCCATGGGGCGTGTGGGGCGGCGAACTCATCTCGGGCGGACGCATCATCGCCAACAAGCGTCCCTGCGGCCGCCCGCCGAA
>JBGTEH010000263.1:0-3692 GCA_041747915.1 Ilumatobacteraceae bacterium | reverse complement strand
GTTCGGGTGCCCATCGCAGGGCACGCTGGCATCCCCGCCGATGCCCTCGCCGCAGTCGCCAACGTCACGATCGTCGAGCCGGCCGCGCCCGGCTACGCCACCATCTACCCATGCAGCGCCCAGGTGCCCGACGTCTCGGTGCTCAACCACGCGACCGCGCAGACCGTCGCCAACAGCGCCATCGCCGCCCTGTCACCCCAGGGCGAGGTGTGCATCTACACCGACGCCGCAGCCGACATCCTCGTCGACGTCACTGGGTGGCTCGGACCGTCGGGAGAATCACGAATGGTGCCGATCGGGCCGACCCGCACCGTCGACACCCGATCGGAGCTCGGCGGATCCCGCCGCGTCACCGCCGGATCGACCACCGCGTTCGACCTTCGCTCCACGCTGCCCCCGCAAGCGACAGCCATCGCCTTCAACCTCACCGCGGTCACACCGTCGTCCGCCGGCTTCATGACCGCTTTCCCGTGTGGACGCAGCCGACCGGCAACCTCGAGCCTCAACTTCGCCGCCGGCGAGACCCGGCCGAACAACGCCATCGTGGCCACCGACGACGGCACGATCTGCGTCTACTCGGACACCGACGCCGACATCCTCATCGATGTCACCGCGGCCTTCGGACCCAACGGCCTCGGTCTCGTTCCCGTCGCCCCGGTGCGACTCCTCGACACGCGACGGACCGTGCCGTTCGCTCGCGGCGAGATCCGCTCCTACAGCACGCTCGGAACGCAGGCGTTGCCACTCACACCACGATCGGCGTCGGTCAACGTCACCGCCCTCGATCAACCCGCCGCCGGGTTCGTGACCACCTTCGACTGCACCACGCTGCGAGAGACGTCCACCCTCAACCCGGGCATCGGCACGGTCAGCGCCAACGGCGCGATCGTTCCCCTCCGCGGCGGAGATGAGAGCTGCCTGCTGTCGTCGACCGGCGGCAATCTCCTCGTCGACCTCAACGGTTGGTGGGTTCCCTGACGGCCGCTGTCATCGCCACGCCGATGCCCCGACGCGCATCAGGCCGTGGATCAGACGAGCGCCTTCTCGCGATGCCAGCGATAGAGGCGTAGTTCGTCAGCCCAACGCGAGAGCTGTAGAGCGCCGAGGCGGTCCTCGAGGTTGGAGCGATGCTGTGGGTGAGGGATCACAATGAAGAGTCGGGCCGAACCGCGCGATGCACGCACTGCAGCCAGCGGCTCCACGCCCAACACGTCATGGATGTCGGCCATCCTCGAATCCGCTTGCACGGCGACTGGTTCCGAACGATTGGCGTGGTGATAGGCCACCACGCTCTGGCCCCGCTCGAGCAGGCGGCCGACTTCCGACAGGTACGTGTGCTTCTCGGCGAGATTGCGATGCGACGGCGTCGCGTGGTCGTCGCGTCGCAGGCCGTTGTCGGGATCGACGAACACCAGCCCGCACGCGTCGACCGCGACCATGGCCTCGTGGAACCACCGCTCGCGACGGACGATCCGTGCGGCACGATCGGTCGGGGCCAGGTCGGCGAAGCTGAGCTCCTGTTCGAAACAGACCGTTCCGGGAGGGAGCGCGCCACGTGCACTGAGTGATGCCACCGAACGATCGCCGGCGCTCACCATGGCCCGGAGGCGATCGTAGAGGTCAGGATCGAGGGGCCGGAGGTCCTGGCCCGCCGGACTCGCCGGATCGAGGTAGCTCACGTACTTGCCGTCAGCATTGTGACGTTGATCGGACACCCGGTACCACACGACACCCAGCCGGAGCGGCTGCGAGAACGGCGACGGGGCGGCCAGCCATCGCAACACCCCCAGCTTCATGAAGTCACCAACGTCGCCCGCATATCGATCTTGCACACAAGGCCATCGGCACCGCCGGTCCCCGCCTGAAGCAACGACATCGCGAACCGAAGATCTCGAAGATTTCTGGAACTTCGGCTGGTGACCGGCCAACTCTGTGACAGCCCCATGCGCATGATGTCGGTAAGTTCTTGATCCCACGCGGTACCGACTCCCCTCCCTGTCCAACACCGAGAACACGGAGGTCAACATCATGGACACCGACAGGTTGCGCAGCGCACTGGAGGCGTTGCTCGCAACCGACCCCGACTGCCTCGACGGCGAGGAACTCGAATCGGTGGTGCGTCACACAAGCGAGATCCGCAGCTGGATCGACGCCTACGAGGTGCGCTGCGCCCGCCGAAGTCGGCAACTCGCCGATGCCGGGCGTGCTCAGCCACCCGAATCGCTGCTCGGCACCGCCGGGCGACGATCAGGCAAAGACGCAGCTGCCGTCACTGAACGCGACCGCGTCTGCACATCGACCGAGCAGTTCGAGACCGCCCTCACCGAGGGCACCGTTTCGGCCGGCCATCTCGACGCGCTCGCCACTGCCACTCGCCGCCTCGACGACGAACTCCGCGCCGAGTTCTTCTCCCACGAAGACCTGCTCCTCGAAGCCGCCAGCATTCAACGGGTCGACACGTTCGAACGCCAATGCCGCGACCTGTCGCGGCATCTCGTCGCGTCACACCATCGCAGCGACGTCGATGAGCTCGAGGCGCAACGGGCCCAGTCCTGCGTCAAGCGCTGGGTCGACAAATCGACAGGGATGTGCCATTCGCACTTCGAACTCGACCCCGTCAGCGACGCAAAGCTGTGGACGGCGATCGACGCGCAGACTCGATCGGCCCGCCAGGCCGACGGAAACGCCCGCACGCCTTGGCAGCGACTCCAGGTCGATGCCGTGCTTGCGGCGGTTTCGGCCGGCCCCGCCGCTGAGTGCGTCCCCGAGATCGGCGTGCTCGTCGACCTCGACACGCTGATCACCGGATGGCACGAACACAGCCTCTGCGAAACCGAGGATGGAGTTCCGTTGCCGGTCGCAACCGTGCGGAGGATGTGCTGCGATGCCGACATCGTGCCCGTGGTCCTCGGCGGTGACGGAGAGGCACTCGACGTTGGCCGGTCACAACGAACGGCCACCCGGGCGCAACGACGAGCACTTCGCGCAATGCACCGCACCTGTGCTCACCCCGAGTGCACCGTGGCATTCTCGGCATGCGCGATCCACCATGTTCAATGGTGGGGCAAACACCTCGGACCGACCGACATCGAGAATCTGCTACCGCTGTGCGAACGCCACCATCATCAGGTCCACGAAGGCGGATGGTCGCTCACGATGACACCGGATCGGGTGTCCACATGGACCCGACCCGACGGTGTCGTTCACTGGAGCGGAACCACAATCGACCGGCGACCGGCGGCGCCCCGCTTGGCCTGACGACCGCCGAACGAGAGCATCCTCTCTCTGCGCATCGCATTCTCTAGGTTCTCCGCTCGCAGCGTCGTCCTCATCGACGCTGCTTGTCCGCCAACCCGGTCGTGTCGACGCGCCCCACCCACAGGAGCACGACGCCCGCCACCTACTCCAACCCGAATTGGGGGACCCTGCTCCGCAACACGATCGAGGCGGGCACGGAGTCACTTCGCGGCGGACCGTACGGGCCCACCACCGCACCACCGTTCGGGCAGGGCAGCCTGCAACTCCTCGCCGGCAACAGCGCCTCGAAGACCGCCTTCGGCAATGAGGTCGACTTCCAAGGCAACAAAGTCGCCGACCTGAACACCGTCGGTTTCTACGTCTAAACCACCGGTGAGAACTCGGCCCGCGGGCCCCGGAACATGCCGGGCATCACGTTCGAGATCAACCCGAAA
>JBGTEH010000262.1:0-2182 GCA_041747915.1 Ilumatobacteraceae bacterium | reverse complement strand
ATATCTCGATCTCAACGCCGACAACGGCGCGGACAGTTTCGACGTCGACGCCTACATGCACACCGTCGAGATGATCTTCACCGCGCAAGAGATCCTCGTCGGTCGCGCCGACTACCCGACCCCGGAGATCGGCGAGACCAGCCGCCAGTTCCGTCAGCTCGGCATCGGCTACGCCAACCTGGGTGCGTTGCTGATGGCTCTCGGTCACGCCTACGATTCGCCCGAGGGTCGTGCCTGGGCCGCTGCGCTCACGTCGCTGATGACCGGTCATGCCTATGCCACGAGCGCCAAGACGGCAGCGCGTCTCGGCCCGTTCGAGGGCTTTGCGGACAACCAGGAGCACATGCTCCGCGTGCTGGAGATGCATCGCGACGCGAGCTACCGGATCGACGACGACGACGTTGTCCCCGACGATCTGCTCGCGGCCGGGCAGATGGCTTGGGAGAACGCTGTGGGCGACGGCCGCAATCACGGCGTGCGCAACAGCCAGGCCTCGGTGCTCGCACCGACCGGGACGATCGGTCTGATGATGGACTGCGACACCACTGGTATCGAGCCTGATCTCGGTCTGGTGAAGCTGAAGAAGCTCGTCGGCGGCGGCACGATGTCGATCGTCAACCAGACCATTCCGCGGGCGCTGCGACGGTTGGGCTACGACGCCCGACAGGTCGACGACATCATCGCCTACATCGACGAGCAGAAGTCGATCCTCGGGGCGCCGCACCTGTCGGCCGACCACGTGTCGGTGTTCGCCTGCTCGATGGGCGACAACACGATCCATTACGAAGGCCACGTGCGGATGATGGGTGCGGTCCAGCCGTTCCTGTCAGGCGCGATCTCCAAGACGGTCAACATGCCCGAGGAGGCCAGCGTCGAAGACATCGCGGCGCTCCATCAGCTCAGCTGGGAACTCGGCCTGAAGGCTGTTGCCGTCTACCGTGACAACTGCAAGGTCGGCCAGCCGCTGTCGACCGCCAAGAAGGGCGACGCGACCCAGGCGGACGGCGCCGTCGAGGTCGTCGAGAAGGTCGTCGAGAAGTTCGTCCACAAGCCGATTCGCCAGAAGCTGCCGCGGACCCGCTCATCGAAAACATTCGAGTTCCGCGTCGCCGACTGCAAGGGCTTCGCCACGATCGGCCAATACGACAACGGTCTGCCCGGTGAGATCTTCCTGACCGTCTCCAAGCAGGGCTCGACGCTCGCCGGACTGATGGATGCCTTCGCGAAGTCGATCAGCTACGGACTCCAGTACGGCGTGCCGATACGCGGCTACGTCGAGGCATTCGTGAACATGAAGTTCGAGCCGGCCGGGATGACCGACGATCCCGACGTGCGGTTCGCCGGGTCGATCATGGACTACCTGTTCCGTCGTCTCGCACTCGAGTACATGAGTTACGACGAGCGTGCCGAGCTCGGGATCTTCACGATCGCCGAGCGCACGCAGCCGACACTGCCCGGTGTCGACGAAGCCGTGATCGAGACGAGCCAGGGTTCGGAGATGGTCCCCGATCCGAAGAGCGTCCCGTCGGTCTTCGAACTGGCGGCCGGCATCGAGAGAGGGCTCATCGCACCGACGGTGGAGGACAACACCCCGGCTCGTGGCATCACGGCGTCCAAGCCGATCGACGCCCCGATGTGCATGCAGTGCGGCGTCCACATGGTCCGCGCCGGCAGTTGCCACGCCTGCCCGAGCTGCGGCAGCACCAGCGGCTGCAGCTGATGATGTGAACGGTCAGCGAATGGCGTTGGGGTCAAGTCCCAATGACATTCCGCCGGTCACCAATGTCCGGATTTCGGTCGGACATGACATTGCGATGTCCCTGCTTCGAGTCAGCCGCCTTGTGCTCTGATGCTCATCCAGATTTCGCCGTCGCGGCCGAAGTAGAGGCGGTCGCCGTCGGCCGAGAGAGATGGGCGCGACTCGCTGCTTCCCGAGTTGACATTCGGACCGAGGTTGACCGGCGTCCCCCACAGGTCGCTGACGTGCTGGCGTCGGCTGAGGTAGACGTCGTGGCCGCCCTGGGCGCCGGGGTCGGTACGGGTGGACACGAAGACCATCTCCAACCCGTTCGGGCTGACGTTTGGCATACGGTCGTCCGCGAGCGTGCTCAGCTCGTCGATCCTCGCCGGGGGGCCGAAGGAGCCGTCGGCTCGCTGTTCGCTCACGTACAGGTCCATGTTG
>JBGTEH010000261.1:0-3901 GCA_041747915.1 Ilumatobacteraceae bacterium | reverse complement strand
ACCGACCGGACGATCTCGACCGCATCGAAGGCGTTGGCGACTGCGGCGGCACCACCCGTGAAGAGGTGATCGGGACCGCCGGCCGACTGCAGGGAGCGGAGAGCTTCGCGACACATTCGATCGACAACCGGATCGCCGGTCGGAGCAACCTCGGCAACGGTGGCGAGGACTCGACCGTCGAGCGCCGCCGACAGATGAGATCCTGCGGCCGACACCTTCAAGTCATCATCGACGTCGGTCAGTTCGATCGACGCGTTCTCGACCGTGCCGTTCGCGAAGACGGCGACGGCTGTCGCTGCGGTTGCCGACAGCGACACGATCTGGATTCGCCGGACCGGGGACGCCTCGGCGCGCGGGCCGACGACAACCCCGGCGTTGTTGGTGAGCGAGGCCAACAGGTTCGACGTCTGGTGCAGCATCTCTTCGAGGCGGCCGTGCGCCGCCGAGAAGAAGTCGCCGACCTGCCTGATCGTGGCCGTGTCGAGGTGCCCGGGAGCGGTGAGGTGGTCGACGAAGTACCGGTACCCCTTGTCGGTCGGAATCCGACCGGCAGAGGTGTGTGGCTGAACGAGATACCCCTCGTGTTCGAGGTGGGCCATCTCGCTGCGCACCGTTGCCGACGACACCTTGATGGTCGGCGCCTCGGCGATGTGACTCGAGCCGACGGGCTGGGCCGTGGAGATGTACTCCTGGACCACGGCGCTCAGGATCGCTGTCTTGCGGTCGTCCAACATCTGGCACTTCAGACTATCGACTGCCAGTACCCCACGATCGTTCACCCGACGGGCACCTGTCACGCTCAGCGAATGGTGGCCAAGCGGCGCAGCGCCTCGTCTCGCTCGGTGTGATGATCGAGCATCGCGTCGACCGGATCGGGCGCCCAACGCTCGACGTACGAACCGTCGGCGTCGAAACGCTCCTGCTGGAGAGTGGGGTTGAACACGCGGAAGTACGGCGCAGCGTCGGTCCCGGTTCCCGCCGCCCACTGCCAGCCGTGGTTGTTCGAGGCGAGATCGCCGTCGACGAGATGCTGGAGAAACCACCGGGCACCCCACTGCCACGGAAGGTGCAGGTCCTTCACGAGGAAGCTTGCTGCGATCATGCGCACTCTGTTGTGCATCCAACCCGTGGCTGCCAGTTGGCGCATCCCGGCGTCGACGATCCCGAACCCGGTTGTGCCTGCGGTCCACCGGTCGAATCTCCGACGAGCGGAAGCGTCGGTGTCGACCGGCATCGCGTCCATCTTCGTGTTCAGGTTCTGCCATGCTGTTCGCGGCTGCTGGAACAACACGTCGGCGTAGAACTCCCGCCAGGCCAGCTCACTGGAAAAGATTGTGTGAGCCGCTGAACCAGTCCCCGACGCGTCGAGATCGTCCAACAGCTGGCGCGGATGGACGACCCCCCACTTGAGGGCCGGTGAGAGTCGGGTCGTGCCCGCGACCCCTGGAAGATTTCGATCGGTGGGGTACCTCGCCAGCGCGCCGTGGAGGAACTGCGTCCACGAGTCGTGCGCCGTCTCCTCTCCCACATCACTCTCGCCTGACTCAACCCGAAGTGGAAGCGGCTCCGTCGGGATGCCGGCGGCGCCGGCGCCGAGCCATCGGAACTCGCCACTCGGCGGATCGAGCGGAGCGTCCCAGCCGACCTGGCGCCACGCCTTTGCGAACGGGGTGAACACGGCGTATGGATCGCCGTCGACCTTGCGGACCGACCCTGGTGTGACAGCGTACGGCGACCCCACGCCCTGCAACGAACGGCCCATGGATTTCAAGGCCGTCGCCACCGCCGCATCGCGCCTACGTCCGTATGGCGCGTAGTCGCGGCTCACGAACACCGAGTTGGCGCCGACTTCCTCGGCGACCCGCGCCACCACGTCGACCGGGTCGCCATGGCGAACCACGAGCCCGGTGCCGCTGCGGCGTCGGATCTCGCCGTCGAGCGCTGAGAGGCACTCGCTCAGGTAGGCGAGACGAACGGATCCTGCCGACGCGAAAGCCGGATCGACGACGAACAGCGGGATCACCTCGGCCCCATCGGCGCCGGCGGCGAGAAGGGCGGGAAGATCTCCAACGCGTAGATCTCGCCGGAACCACATGATCGATCGTGACATGTTCCGTTTGTACCCGTGATCAAGCCGCCGGGCCCCACCCTCCCTGCTTCACCGCCGGAATTGTTCTCGCAGTGCGCGCTGTGCGCTCGGTGGCAGGAGAGCTCCGGAGGTGGTGATGAGTCGCTCGACGCGGAAGAAGGGGGCGAAGGCGACCACGAAGAGGGGGTAGGCGAACGCCACGAACATGAAGGCGAGAACACCTGCGTGCAGGATCCATGCGCCGATCACCCACGCGGTGCGAATCCGACCGCCCAGCAGTGCGACCGGAGCGAGCAGCTCGATCAGGACCGTCGCGGCCGCGACCGGTGGCCACACCCATTGGATGCTGACGCCGAGTGGAGCGAGCGGCGAGGGATCGCCACCCAGCAGGTCGATGCGCGCCGCGGCGTATGCAACGTGGTTGCGCAGTGTGTCGCCCAGTATCCAGTCGAGGCCGCCGTAGCGGAGCTTGGCGACTCCCGTGATCAGGTAGGTGACCACGACGACGAGGGCGGCGAGCGAGATCGGCCAGCCGTACGCAGTTGGTTCCCGCCGACGGCGACGCGATCGTCCCGCGTCGATGGACCACACGTCGGCGGCCGGAGAGAAGCCGATCACGACGAGGTGCAGGACGAAGAGGTTCTCGAAGTGCAGGAGTTGACCCCACGAGCTGCGGTACGTGGCGATCGCAATCCAGCAGACGGCGAACATCGGACCCAACCAGCGAAACTGCCAACCCACGGTGTATGCGACACCGGCCACAAGGGTGACGACGATGACGGCGACGACGACCGCGTCAGGTACTGCGTCGCCGAGCAGCGCCGCCGCTCCCACCCCGTCGAATCCACTCGTACGTTCGGTCAGCTGGAAGAGCACAGGCAGCCTGATCACGGTGTAGGCGACAACGAACGAGCCGGTCAGGATTCTCAACATCGCCAGTCGCTGCGGCGGTGCCTCCGCGTCGACGAGACGCCACAACCGCGTTGGTGCGTCGTGGGTCGGCGCACCGTCGGTGGGGTGGGTCATGGAGATGGTCACGCCGAGGGAACCTTGCAGCTCGCGTGAACCGTGCGGTCGCGCAGGCTCGGTTGACCGCTGACCTCGGCGACGACATCGTGGCGCTCCGTCACTACCTCGATCGTCGTCGTGTCATCCGGTAGCGCGTCCCATTCGCGAGCGCGCTCGGCGATCTCGTTGCACCGGGCCTGGGCCCGACCGTCGCGCACAGCCCGGCGGAGCTCGCCGGCGACGATCAAGGGGTCGTCGCTGTCACCGATCACTCCGAGGGTGAGCGAGCTCCGTTCGCGATCGGGGCCGACCGCGTGCGCTGTGACGAACGTGACCTCGTCGCTGCGAACGCGCGCATACATGGGATACGTCGACAACGGGAAGCTGTCGCGGTCGAGGACGACGGGGGCGACGAGCGCGCCGACGGCCACGACGGTGACCAGGATCCGCAGCCGACGATCCATTCCTCCAGCATGCCCCACCCTCGGCGCACGATGTCCGAAATTTTCAGTGCGCGGCGCCCTGCGCACGCACGCCCAGCGCTCACTCACAGGAGGACTTCGGGTTGGAGGCCGGTCAGACGGTCGGCGTGAGCTCGCGGGCCTGTTTCGCACCGGCGTGCCAATAGGTGCCGGCCACACCCACGCACACGAGGCTGATGACGCTGCTGTACGCGAGGGCCCACTCGGCACTGACGTTGTCGGCGATCACGCCGGTGAGCGGCCCACCGATCGGCGTCGAGCCCAAGAAGGCGACCGCCTGGAGCGCGAGAAGGCGGCTGCGCATGTCGGGCGGGCACTCCTG
>JBGTEH010000260.1:0-3603 GCA_041747915.1 Ilumatobacteraceae bacterium | reverse complement strand
GAGGCGATGTTCGCCGACACCGTCCCTGACGGGTGCCCGCAGGATCCGGTCGAGAAACAGAAGTTCCTGGCCGGTCATGCGTTGATGGCGTTGATCGACGACACCGCCGGCACCACCACGTCCGGTCGGCCGGCATTTCTGGTGGTCATCGAGGCCGACGCCGACCCAGATGTCGACGGTGTGGGTCCGGTTGCGCAGTGGCCGATTCCTGTCGAGATCCCCGCCCGCGTACTGGCCGACATGGTCGGTGACGGCGACATTCACACGGTGGTGGTCCGCAACGGTGTGATCCTGCACGCTCCGGGAGAGTTGAACCTCGGGCGGTCGACCAGGTTGGCGAACCGGTCGCAGCGGCGGGCACTGCGCGGGCTGTACCGACATTGTGCGATCCCCGGCTGTGATGTCGCCTACGAGCGCTGCAAGCTGCATCACATCATCTGGTGGCGCCATGGCGGCTTGACCGATCTCGAGAACCTGATCCCGGTCTGCTCGAAACACCACGGCCGCATCCACCACGACAACTGGGTCATCGAACTCGGACCCAACCGCGAACTCACCCTGCGATTACCCGACGGAACCGTCCAATCCACCGGACCACCCACCCGACGAACCGCCGCCTGAGTCGGCTCAGAATCCCACGCCGAAGCCGGGGAGGCCCGAACTCGGCAGTGGCTGCTCGATGACATCGATCGTGGCCGAGGCAGCCGATCCGTCGGCTGTCTGCGCGACCATCGTTCGAGTCCCGCCTCGCTCGTTGGAATCGATCGGCAGCGACAGCAGGAACGATCCGTCGGCGTTGGTCGATGCGCTCAAGGCGATACCGGTACCGTCACGGAAAAGCAGCGCAACCGCCGTGTTCGGAGGGAACCCGCGGCCACCCACACCGAGTTCGTCACCGGCCAGCACCTCGGCAGCCGCGACCTCGAAGACCGGTTCGTATCGACCCTCGCCGCCCGCCAGCATGTTCGTGTACTGACCCTGCGACGTCGAGATCCTGACCAGCGCACTGCGATGACCGGGGCCCGTGGGCGTGAACGTGACACCGACACTGCAGGTGAATCGCGGATTGAGCGCTTTGCCGGCGCAGCTGTTGGTCGTGATCGCAAAGTCGCCGGGATTCGTTCCGCGCACTTCGACGGTCGCCACCGACGTCGGCGCCAGGGAGATGTTCTCGACATCGAACAGGATCTCGGCGCTGGACTCGCCCACGACCAGCGCACCCAGATCCTTGCCGGCGGGATTGGCTCGCAACGTCGGCTCGCCACCGGTTCCACGAACCGTTGAACTGACGCTGATCGCACCGAACCCGCGCTCGGCGACCGTCAGGTTGGCTGCCACCGGACCCGGCGAACTCGGGGTGAACGCGAGCCGAACCGTACAGTCCGCGCCTGGCGGAACGGGCACGCCGAGCAGGCAGGTTCCCTCGTTTGGATTGATCGTGAATCGACGGTCCGACACCGTCACCGTCGAGGGGGTGAACGTGGTGGGACCGTTGTTGATCACAGCGACGAAGTACTCATCGCTCGTGAAGCCGACCAAGGTCGAACCGACGTCGGCGTCCGCAATCGACAACGTGGGAGGCGTCGACACAGTCACGACCTGGCGCCCGGGAACTCCACCAGACACCAGTTGCGGGCCGGCAAGCGTGTCGAAGACGGTCGTACGACCCGTGTCACTGAGTTGCGGACGTGAGTGCGCAGCGACCGCAGGGCGAACCCCGTCGGACGTGATGGCAACGCGACGAAGGGTGCCCCTGGCGGCGTCGACGACCAGCAGATCGCCGTCTTCGGGCTCGCCGCCGCCAGAGGCCTCGACGAGCTGGAGATTGACTGCCTTGGTGACGAAGGCGACCAATTGGCCCTCGGCGCTCAGCGCCGGTTGCGACGACGGCGCAGTACCGGCGATGACCGGATTCGAACCCGCCGCACTGCTGACCATCGTCATCGAGGTGCGGCCGACCTCGTCGTAGATCCTGTTGACGTCGATGTCGCGATCGAGGCGGTACACCTGGCTCGGACAGCCGTCTCCGCACGGTGGCAGAACTGCCGGCACCAGGCCGACATCGGAGCTCGTGAAGGCCACCACGCGTCCGTCACGCGACAGCACGGGTTCCGATGCTCCAACGCTGGTCGGCGCACCGTCGACGCGCGCCGACACGAGCCGAACGGCGAGGAACGGGTCGACCTCGTCGCGATCCCACACGAAGATCTGACGAGTGGCCGCACCACCGGGCACCGCGCCCGTCCCCCAGCCGGGAACCGCACCGGTCGACGCGGCATCGGAGCGGTACGCCACGAATCGGCCGTCACCGGAGATTGCTGGTTGATCGACGCCGGCATGCACGAATTGGGTGTCGGGTGTTGAGATCGGCATGCCTGCGACCGAGACGGAGCGCGCCGAATCGGTCACCGGTACCTCGAGGTCGACGAGGCTGATCGTCGTGAGGTCGCCCACCTCGATCAGTTGCGTCGCGGGGTGGGTGTAAGCCACCAGCGTTCCGGAACGTGACACCGCGGGGGTGTCGATCGTGCTGACGTCATCGCGTGCGAGCCCTGTGCCGTCGGTTCGCGTCGAGACCAGCTCCCATGCGCCCAACGTGCCGCCACAGTGTGCGAGCTGTTGGCGGTAGACGTCCCATCGATCACCCGTATCGTCGTCGCGAAACACGTCGAGCGCGATCTCAGTGACCACCACGATGCTGCAACCGTCGCCGGACAGTACGGGGTGCAGTGAGTTTCCCGGCCGTTGACCCGTGGGGACCGGGGTCACTTCCACGTCGATGCCGGACTCGCGATCGGTGAGGTAGATCGTGCTGGTACGACCATCGGATTCGGCCTCACCACGCGGCCCGGCCTGGTAGGCCACGAAACGCCCGTCACCCGACAGCGACGCATTCGAGCCGGCGCCGGAACCCACCGGATCGGCCACGGTCGGCGCGGCGGTTGCCTGCTCGACGACTGCGCTCGCACGCGCGGACACCCCGACGTCTGTGCTCGAGAGGACGAAGGCGCTCAGCAGCAGTCCGGACGCGGCGACGACATGACGTCGTGACCTGCGTACGCCCACAGTGCTCCTCACTTCGTCGGGTCCATCTCGGATGATTGTGGCACGTCCATGACGTGCGTGAACTTCGCCGCCGCGCCGTCACACCCACGGCACGCCACGATGCGCTCGAGTTCGGTCACGAGTCCATCGAGGGAGTGATCGGCAGCTGTGCTCGTGATCTTGAGGCCCAGGTTCTCGGCGACAGCTGTCGTGGTCGGTCCGATCGAGACCACGATGGGTGGCAACCAGGCACCCAGTGCGTCATTCCACGCCTCGACGGCCGACCCGCTCGCGAACACGACGGCGTCGACGCCGTCCATTGCGGTGCGGTCGGGGACCTGGAGAACGGTGCGGTAGGCCACCACCGCGGTGACATCGTGGCCACCGTGTCGCAAACCGTCGACAAGGGTGCGCCGCGCTCGATCCGCCTGCGCGACGAGGATCCGCCGGGATGGCTCGGCCACCGCACACAGTTCCTCGAGCAGCGCCTGCGACCGCTGGCTCGACGCGACGAGGTCGGCGGATCGACCTGCGGCAGCGGCGAGCGCGCGCTCGGTT
>JBGTEH010000259.1:0-3653 GCA_041747915.1 Ilumatobacteraceae bacterium | reverse complement strand
TCGACGATGGCGGTCTTGCCGACACCGGGCTCGCCGATGAGCACCGGGTTGTTCTTGGTGCGTCGCGAGAGGATCTGCATGACGCGTTCGAGTTCGTTGGTACGCCCGATCACCGGGTCGAGCTGGCCCTCGCGGGCCGCCTGCGTGAGGTTGCGACCGAACTGGTCGAGGATCTGGCTGTTGCCGCCCTTCTCGTCGTCGCCGCCCTTGCTGGCGCCGACGCCGGCGCTCGTGGGGGTCTGGTCGCTGCGCCCGCCACCGGTGGAACCCGCAGGGCCCTGGTAGCCCGACAGGAGCTGGATGACCTGCTGGCGAACGCGTGAGAGGTCGGCTCCGAGCTTCACGAGCACCTGAGCGGCGACGCCTTCGCCTTCGCGGATCAGGCCGAGGAGAATGTGCTCGGTGCCGATGTAGTTGTGGCCGAGTTGTAGCGCTTCACGCAGGGAGAGTTCGAGCACCTTCTTCGCCCGCGGCGTGAAGGGGATGTGGCCCGACGGCGACGAGCCGCCTTGGCCGATGATCTCCTCGACTTGGCTGCGCACCGCCTCGAGGGAGATACCGAGGCTCTCGAGAGCCTTCGCGGCGACGCCTTCGCCCTCGTGAATCAGGCCGAGCAGGATGTGCTCGGTGCCGATGTAGCTGTGGTTGAGGAGGCGAGCCTCCTCTTGTGCGAGCACGACGACTCGGCGAGCCCGGTCTGTGAAACGTTCGAACATGGAGCGCCCTTTCCACGAAGTGGGATTCCGTGTGACAACCCTATCGGCACGCCCGCACGACGACGGGAGCGCCAACGTGACAAAAAGATCACCCCCACCGGGAATATCGCGATGAACCCTGCTCGAGTCAGACCGCACCCCGCGGCCTCACTGTGCGAGTCAGGTGCCCTGAGCGTCGGGTAAGGACCAGAGGAGGGATTCGACGAGCAGCTTCTCGTTGGGGTTGCGGTCGAGAGCTTCGATGGCGTGATGGATCCGGCGGATCGCGACTGCGCACGCGTCGACGTCAGTCGTGCCGACCGAGACGGCGGTGTCGCGATAGGTGCCGGCCATCGCTGCCAATCCGGCGCGGAGTTCGTCGGTGCGGTGGCGGCGGAGTTCACGTTTGTGTCGCTCGTCGAGCTGCTTCTTGCCGCTGCCGCGTTCGCCCTGCGACTTGATGCGTGCATCGAGTTCGGCGGCCTCGATCGTCTGGCGTGCCGCGAGGGGCTCGGCCGCTGCGTCGATCGACGCGAGCAGTTCACCGGCGAGCCGCATCGCCACGTTGCCGCTGCCGTCGAGCTGATGGGGGGCGCCCGCGAACGCCCGTCGACGCTCTGACAACGCCGGATCGGTGGCGAGCACGCGGGCTCGGTCGAGGTCGCCGTGTGCTGCTCGCGCGGCAGCCATCGCCGCCACCGGATCGATGCCTTCCGCAACGAGCCGAGCCGCGATCAGATCGGGACCGATCGAGCGGAAGTCGATTCGCACGCATCGCGACGAGATGGTGACCAGGTCGGTTGGAACGAAGTCGGCGAGAATGAGGAAGGTCGTCGAGTCGGGCGGTTCCTCGATCGTCTTGAGGAGCCGCGCCGCGCCGGCGGCGGCGAGAAGGTGGAACTCCTCGAGGATCATCACCTTCGACGAGCCTTCCGACGGCGTCAGCGACGACTCGCGAACGATCTCGTCGGCCTGATCCTTGGAGATCGCCGCCCCGGTGCGTCGGATCTCGCGGACGTCGGGATGCTCGCCCCGCAGTACGAGCTGCGCATCGCGCGTGTCGGCATCGTCGCCGCCGGTCAACAGGAGAGCCGCGAACGCTCGAGCCGCCTGCAGCTTGGTCGATCCGGCCGGACCGACGAATAGGTATGCGTGGACGGGGCCCGTCGCGGCGGCCGAGCAGAGGCGCCCGATCGCGTCGGACTGGCCGACGACGTCGTCCCAGATTCCGCCGACGGCATCGAGCGTCGGGCTCACAGCACGCCTCGCTCCGTCAACGCTTCGCGGATCTCGTCGGCGACGCGGTCGACGGAGCCGAGGGCCTGCACGGTGATCCAACGGTCGGGATCGGCGGCGGCCATCGCTCGGAATCCGGCGAGGACGCGGGCGTGGAAGGCGACGCCGGCGGCCTCGAAACGATCGAGATCGCGACGGCTCATCCGCTCGGCGATCATCTCGTCTGGCGTGTCGAGGAACACGACAGTCGTCGGCCAGAGCCCGGATGTCGCCCAGTCGTTGAGCAAGCGGATCTCATCGACGTCGAGTTCGCGGCCGTACCCCTGGTAGGCGAGCGACGAGTACACGGATCGATCGCTGACGACAGGCGTCCCTGCATCCAGAGCGGGCACCACGACCTCGGTGAGGTGCTGCGCCCGATCGGCGGCGGTCAGCAGCGCTTCGGCCCGTGCCGCGAGGTTGTCGACGGTCGTGTCGTGGAGGATCTCTCGGAGACGGGCGCCGATTGCGGTCCCACCGGTCTCACGGGTCAGCACCGCACCCATCGCTGTCGCGAGATGCTTCGCCTGGGTCGATTTGCCGCACCCCTCGCCGCCCTCGAGGGCGATGTAGGCGGGCCGCTCTGTCACGCCGCCCGATGGTACCGACCGCCTCCCCACCCGCCAGCAACTTGCAGGAGCGATGAGATTGTGGTGCGCTCGGCGGCCCGGAATCTCATCGCCTCGCGCCGCCCGGTGGTGCGAGGGCTAGTCGTCGGCGGCGAGATCGGTGATGACCGGCTTCGCCGTCTTGACCGCTGATGGCTTCTTGGTGGCTGCCTTCTTCGCAGCGGCTTTCTTGGCAGCGGCCTTCTTTGCCGGCGCCTTCTTCTTGGCGGGTCGCTTCTTGGCCGTGGTGCCACCCTTGGCGATGATGGCCTCGCGGCGGATCGCCAGCAGTTCGTACGCCCGCTCGGGTGCCATTGCATCGAGTCGGTCGCCCTTGCCGAGCGACGCGTTGGTCTCGCCGTCGGTCACGTACACGCCGAACTTGCCGTCCTTGGCGACGACCGCCCGCTCGCTGACCGGATCGGTACCGAATTCGCGCAGCGGGCCCTTCGCTGCCATGTTCCCACCACCGCGCTTGTAGACCTTGGGTTGGCTGAAGATCGTGAGCGCTTCGGCGAGCGTGATCTGCAGGAGCTGATCCTCGGAGTCGATGTTGCGGTAGTCCTTGTCCTTGTGGACGTAGGGCCCGTACCGACCGTTGTTCGCGAAGATCGCGACGCCGTCGGCCGGATCCTCGCCCAGCAGGCGCGGGAGTTGGAGCAGCGCCTCGGCCTCATCGATCGTCATCCGCTCGAGGATCATCGTCTTGAACAGGCTCGCCATCTTCGGCTTCTCGAATCCGGGCGGAGGATCGTCGTGGTCGCCCCATTGCACGTACGGGCCGTACCGACCGTTCTTTGCGTACACCGGGTAGCCGTCAAGATCGCCGATCGGCTCGTCGGACTTCGGAGCGGCGAGCAACTCGATTGCCTTGGCTACGGTCAGCTCGTCGGGCGTCAGGTCATCGGGGACGCTGGCGGTGTCGTCGCCACGCTTCACGTATGGCCCGTACTTGCCGGGCTTGACGACGATGAGTGTGCCGTCGGCGTCGGGACCGAGCGGGAACGTGTTGATCTCGGCGGCGTCGATCTCGCCGAGGTTCTCTTCGACCAGCCTCTTCAGGCCCAGCAGAGCG
>JBGTEH010000258.1:0-6164 GCA_041747915.1 Ilumatobacteraceae bacterium | reverse complement strand
GGCGCGCTGCTCGTGCTCGGCGGTCGCCGGGAGGGCGGCATCGAGCACCGGCTCGCCGAACCGCCACCACTGAGCCTCCACCGCCCGACCGACCTCGGGCCGCTCCGGCACGTCCTCGCCCAGGTCGACGGCGCTGCGTTCTTCGACGGCCACGGCGTGCTGCGCCACCTCGGTGTCCGACTTGTCCCGTCCAACGCGGCGGAGACCGAGATCGAACCGCTGGGCGGCACCCGCCACACCTCGGCTCGCCGCTACAGCTCCGACGACGCGACCGCGACGGTGGTCGTCGTCAGCGAGGACGGTCCCGTCACCGTGTTACGAGCGGGCGAGATCGTCGGCCGATCCCGCAGCAACCCCACGCTGCCGCCCACCTGACCCGGGTCGACGAGGTCAGGGCAGCGCCCCGACTGGAAACTCGGCCAGGCCGCAGTCGTGTCCAGCGTGCCGGTGTCGCTGCCGTCACCGTTGTCAGTGGTCGGAGTTCGTCAACGACGCTGCCGCGGGAAGACTGTCATGAATGCGCTCGACGGCCGCCCGCACGGACTCGGCGTCGCCGCGCACCTCCAGATCGAGCACGACGATCTCGTCGGCCGGGTCGCTCTGGAGCACAGACGAGGTCAGGTCGACCCCGTCTGCGTCGGCGAGCGCGACCGCCGTCGGCGAAGCAAGTGCGTGCGGTCCTTCGAATCTGACTCGATACTCGGCCACCCGTGCAGCGTCGCACATCCGGCCGGCGTTATCGACGCGGGGTGTACCTGATGTCTCGGCGATCCGTGGCTCGTCAGTCTCATGAACTCGGGAATGCAAGGAGTCGGGCGAGTTTGCCCCGACGTCGCCGCGGGTATGAACACGACCATGGTGCTCAACAAGAGAGAGGTGGATCGGCTGCCGGCGACGCTGAAGCGGTCGCCGGCCAAGGCGCAGGCGACCTACATGCACACCCTTGAGTCTGCTGAGCTGGACCATGGCGATGGTGAAACCGCACATCGGATCGCGTTCGCATCACTGAAGCACTCCTTCGAAAAGGTCGGCGACCACTGGGAGCCCAAGGACGAGCGCGGCCCGAGCGACGACCAGGACGCCAAGACCGGAGTGGAGGCCCGCATGAACCCGGTCAAGACCGCTGGCGGAGTTGATGCCCGAGCCACCAAGACCCATCTCCTTGATGTGGCCACGCGGCTCGACATCCGAGGGCGATGGGACATGAGCAAAGCCGAACTTGTGGTCGCGATCGACAAGGCCAACCACAGGGCCTCTGCAGCGGCCGCGCGCCGGCCGTGACTCAACGATTCGAGTTCGACTTCAGTCGAGATGTCCAGCGCTGGAACCGACTTCTCGCAGTCAATTCCCGATCGGCCTACGTACTGGTCGGCGACGGCGATCTCTTCGCGCACTTCGGACCATGGACGCTGACGACCGCCATCGACAACATCGTCGATGCAACGATCACCGGCCCATACCGGCTCTGGCGTGTGGCCGGCCCAGCGAGGCTGTCACTCGCCGATCGCGGGTTGACCTTCGCCACGACCACTCGCCGAGGATTGTGCCTCACATTCCGATCGCCGGTCCCAGGCATTGACCCGTTGGGCATCTTCCGCCACCCCAATCTCACCGTCACCGTGAACGACCCAAGCGCACTGGCCAGAGCACTGGGCTTCACGGACAGTTCTACGACGGCGGTCGGACAGTAGACCCGAAGAGTTCAACGTCGCCGCGGCCGGAACGTCTCGACGATGACCTCTGATCCAGATCGACGCCCGTGGCCACTGACACCACCGAATCGAAGGAGAACGCTCCGATCTCGGACCATGATCGATCCGCGGTACGAGCATCGCGGATGGCATCGAGCAACGCGGTGTCGGCATCGTCGTCGGCATCCTGACCGCTCTCGTCGGCCATTGATTCCACCTCTGGACGCATTCGCCGGATTCCGCGATCATTCGCAATCATGGTTGCCGACGGTTCGGACGACCACCGCGGATGAGCAGGGAGTACAGATTCGATGCCGACGTACCGCAGTCGTCTTCCGCAGTCGGACGGGGCCCTGTTCCTCACCGATGCGGGCCTCGAGACCGATCTGATCTTCAACCATGGCGTCGAGATCCCCGAGTTCGCAGCCCACACGCTGCTTGCGGACCACGACGGCCGCAACGCAGTGGCGCGATACCTCGAGGGTTTCCTCGCCCTTGCCCGCGACACCGACTGCGGCTTCGTTCTCGACACTCAGACATGGCGAGCCCAATCGCACTTCTCTGCCGCGCTGGGCCAATCTTCCGACCAACTGCGCGACTCGAACCGGCACGCGGTCGAGTTCGCATCTGCACTCCGTGACAAGTTCTCGGCCAACGCCCAGCCGATCGTTCTGAACGGTCTCGTCGGGCCACGCGGCGATGCCTACGCGCCCGAGCAAGACATCGCCGCCGGCGAGGCTGAGCGGTACCACGCAGAACAGTTGGGCTGGCTTGCCGACACCGACGTCGACATGGTCACCGCCATGACGTTCACGCAGTCCGACGAAGCGATCGGCGTCGTCCGCGCGACCGAATCGCTCGGGCTGCCGGTCGTGATTTCCCTCACCGTGGAGACCGACGGCCGGCTGCCGACCGGCCAGCCGCTCGGTGAGGCGATCACCGCTGTCGACGATGCGACGGGAGGGTCGGCTGCCTATTTCATGGTCAACTGCGCTCACCCCGACCACTTCGCCCACCAACTGGCCGACACCGAGTGGTCGCGGAGGATCCGAGGGATTCGGTGTAACGCGTCACGGATGAGCCACGCCGAACTCGACGAATGCGAGGTTCTCGACGACGGCGACCCGGGAGAACTCGCGGCCAGCTATCGACAGCTGAAGGATGCACTGCCGTGGCTCAATGTGTTCGGAGGCTGTTGCGGTTCCGACCTCCGCCACGTCACCGCGATCGCCCGCTCACTCACCACCATCTGACCGGAACCAGATCGGACAATCCCGAGGTAGCGCCTCAGTCCGAAACTTGAGGCGCTGAGCCCGCTGAGCGGGCTCAGCAGCGCAAGTTTCGGGTTGATGAGGGTCAGTCAGGCGGGTTTTGACTTGGAGTTAGGCTTGCTTATCATGTAGAGGTGCGCTCTGGACTCCCCACGCTGACGGATGCATTCGTCGGTCTCGGTCCACGGGTGGCCGGCAGAGCGCTCGACACGGTCGCACTGCGAACGGGCGACTCGGTCGTGACTCGTCAGGACCTCGGCGAACGCATCGCGGAGCGGATCGCCGAACTGGCGCTGCCGACGCGATCGATGGTCGTGCTGCAGGGCGAGTCGTCGCTGGAATGGGCCGTCACGTACCTCGCCCTGCTCGCCGACCGCCACGTGCCGCTGCTCGCCGGCGACCGCGCCGAGCGGTTGGTGGAGTCGTGGTCGCCGGCAGCCGTCGTGCGCGCCGACAACGGCGGGATGACGATGGACCGCAGCGATGTCGAGCCCACGCCGCTCCATCCGGATCTGGCGCTCCTGATGAGCACGTCGGGGTCGACCGGCAACCCCAAGCTCGTGCGGTTGTCGCACGAGAACCTCGTCTCCAACGCATCGTCGATCGCCGAATTCCTCGCCCTCTCCCCCGACGATGTCGGCATCACGACGCTGCCGCTGCACTACTGCTTCGGGCTGTCGGTGCTGCACAGCCACCTGATCGCCGGCGCCAGCGTTGCGCTCACCTCGGCCTCGGTCGTCGATCCGTGCTTCGCCGACGCGCTCGCCGAACACGGCGTCACCAACATCGCCGGCGTCCCCCACACCTACGAACTGATCGAACAGGCAGGACCCGAACGCCTCCGCGTTCCGTCGCTGCGCCTGCTCACTCAGGCGGGCGGGCGGATGGCTCCGCAAGCCGTCGAGCGGTGGAACGACCGCGCGTGCTCGTGGGGCGCCGAGTTCGTCGTGATGTACGGCCAGACCGAGGCCACCGCCCGCATGGCCTACCTGCCGCCGGCGATCGCGACTCGCCGTCCCGGAGCGATCGGTGTGCCGATCCCCGGAGGATCGTTCCGGATCGAGCCGGTCGTCGATCCCGCCGACGGCGAGCTGACGGACGAACGTCGGCACGACCAAGACGACGAGACCGTCGGCGAACTCGTCTACAGCGGCCCGAACGTGATGCTCGGCTACGCATGCGAGCCGAGCGACCTGTCGCTCGGACGCACCGTCGAGGAGCTACGCACGGGCGACCTGGCTCGGTTCCATCGCGATGACGGCGTGTACGAGATCGTGGGACGCACGGCGCGGTTCGTCAAGCCGTTCGGCCTGCGAATCGACCTCGACGCACTGCAGCACGATCTGAGCGAGTTCGCCGAGACGGCCGACATGGTCGTGACGGGCGACGACGACGGTCTCGTGATCTGCGCGCCGGGCGCATGTGCGCCCGCACTGGCGGGCGAGGCCGTCGGGCGAACCGGTCTGCCGTCGGCACTCGTGACCGTCGACACCGACTCGCCGATCGTGCGGACGGATTCGGGAAAGTTCGACTTCGCCGCGATGATGCGATGCGCCCGCGCCACGACTCGCACCACCACCGGCAATCCCGACCCGGGTCCGACGCCTCACGACGCCGCGAGCATCGCTGCGGTGTTCGCGACCGTTCTCGGCCGATCCGACGTGAAACCGAGCGACACGTTCGTGTCGCTCGGTGGCGACTCGCTGAGCTACATCGAGTGCTCGTTCCGGCTCGAGGCCGTGCTCGGTCGGCTCCCACCAGACTGGCACCTGCTCCCCATCGGGCGACTCTCGCCACGACGCCGGCGCCGACACGTCGTCGCGGTCGACACCACGGTGCTGCTGCGTGTTGCCGGGATCTTCGCAATCGTCGCGACACACATGGGCTTGCGATTCACGCCGGGCGGTGCCCACCTGATGCTCGCCGTGGTCGGCTACAACCTGAGCCGGTTCCTGTTGCCGATCGAACACGGCCGAGCGCGTCTCGCCGCCGGGCTCAGAACCGCCGGGCGGGTCGCGGTTCCCACGGTCCTGTGGGTGGCCGCCGGACTCGCGCTCGGCGCGAACTTTGGCGTCGGCACGCTGCTGCTCGTGAACAATTACGTCGGCCCGCGGTCGCACGCCGGCGATGAGTGGCACTTCTGGTTCATCGAGATCTTCGTCCACGTGACGCTGCTCATCACGTTCGTCAGCCTCGTCGCTCCGGTGCGTCGCTTCGAACGCCGCCGCCCGTACCTCACCGCACTCGTCGCCCTCGGGTTGCTGCTCCTCCTGCGACTCGACTGGGCATGGATGAACGACTGGTACAACCTGCGTTTCCGCACACACGGCGTCGCGTGGTTCGTGGCCCTCGGCTGGCTGCTGCACCAGTCGGACACGCGCGCCAAGCGCCTGTTCACCACCGCCCTCGTGGTCGCCACGGTGTGGGGATTCTTCGACTACGCGCCACGCGAGGTGTTCGTGATCGGCGGGCTGCTGGTGCTCGTCGCCGCACGCGAGGTCGTGCTGCCGCGTCGGTTCGCGCAGCTGATGGTGGTTCTCGCAAGCGCCAGTATGTGGATCTACATCACCCACTTCACGTTCTGGCCGCCGCTCGTCGATGCGCTCGGCGTGCGACTCGCATACGTCCCCACGATCATGCTCGGAGTCGCGGCCTGGGCGGTCGCCGAACGACTGACTCGGTTGGTTGTTCATCAGTGGACACATCGCCAGGTTGGCCTCGCACGGCATGACGTTAGGATTGCCTAACAATGCGCACGACGGCTCGAGCTTCTCTCCTGCGACGTGCACGATTGCTGACACTCGCAGTCCCGCTCGTCGCGGTGGCCACCGCGTGTTCGAGCGACGACAGCGAGGCCCTGTACGTGTACAGCGGTCGTCACTACGGCATCGAATCGGCGTTCGAGGAGTACATGGACCAAACCGGGGTGAAGGTCGAGTTCCTCACCGGCAACGACGCGGAACTCCGCGAGCGCATCGTCGCCGAAGGCGAAGACACCAAGGCCGACGTTTACATCACCGTCGACGCCGGCAACCTGGCCCGCGCCGCCGAACAGGGCATCTTCCAACCGATCGACAACCCGGTGCTCGACGAGGCGATCCCGGCGAGCCTGAGCGATCCCGACGGACTCTGGTACGGGCTCACCCAGCGGGCCCGCACGATCGTGTACAACCCCGAGGTCATCGCGCTCGAGGACGTGCCC
>JBGTEH010000257.1:0-14696 GCA_041747915.1 Ilumatobacteraceae bacterium | reverse complement strand
TTCGGCGTGGCGATCCTCAACAACGGGCGATACGGCCACGGCGTCTTCGACGGCGCCGTACGGGTGAGCCTCGCCCGCGCCGCCAACTACCCCGACCCCAACGCCGACCGTGGCCACCACGAGGTGACGTTGGCGATCCGCCCCCACGGGACGGGCCTCGGCGACGTGCGGGCGGCCGCCGCTCGCCTCAACGCGCCGGTGCGGTTCATCGCGTCAGGAGCGGTCGGCGAGTCCTCTGTGACCTCCCAGGTCGTGACATCGTCGGTCGGCACGTCGCCCGTCGTCACGGTCACGGGCAGCGACGGACAGCCCTCCACCGGTGTGGGCATCGATGCGGTCAAGCTCGCCGACGACGACAGCGGCGACCTGATCGTTCGGCTCCACGAAGCGTGCGGCAACCGAGTCCGCATCTGTGTCGCCACGCCGCATCGCATCGCAGAGGCGTGGCGGTGCAACCTGCTGGAGGAACCCGAGACCGCCGAGGAGGTCGGCGACGGGATCGTCGCGTTGACACTTGCTCCGTTTCGGATCGTCACGCTGCGGCTGCGCCGATCGGCGACCGACGACGGCCGCACCCTCTGATCGTTCACCCCGCGTTCAAGCCGGGGCGAGGTGGCGCAGCGCGGCGGCGGCATAGAGGGCGATGCCGACGGCCATCGCCGATTCGTCGAACATCACCCGGTTCGAGTGGTTCGGCGCAGCGGTGGCCGGGTTGAGTCCATCGGGTGTGCCACCGAGGAACATCATCGCTCCCGGCACGTTCTGCAGGACGTAGCTGAAGTCTTCGGCTCCCATCACCGGGTGGGGAAGTTCGACGACGCGATCGACTCCCGTGACATCTCGCGCCACGTCGAGTGCGAACTCGGCGAATCGGTCGTCGTTGCTGGTGACCGGATAGCCGTGGACGATCTCGATCGTGCAGTCGCACCCATGCGCGGCGGTGACCCCCTCGGCAACGCGACGGATGCCATCGTGGATCTTGACCCGGGTGCGCTCGCTGGTCGCTCGAATGGTGCCCTCGATCTCGGCGACCTCGGGGATCACGTTGTTCGTGGTGCCCGCCGTGATGCGTCCGACGGTCACCACGCCCGGGTCGAACACGTCGATCGACCGGGTGATCATGGTCTGGAGCGCTTGCACGATCTCGCAGGCGACCGGGATCGGATCGAGTGCCCGGTGCGGCTCGCTCGCATGACCGCCCCGACCGACCACACGGATCATCAACGTGTCGGCCGATGCCATGACCGGGCCGCCGCGACCGCTGACCCAACCGCTCGGAAGAGCGGAGGTGATGTGCAATGCGAACGCCGCGTCCACTGGCGACGCCGAGCCGTCGGCGAGTGTCGGCACGTCGAGCAGGCCCTCGTCGAGCATGAAGCGCGCGCCGTGGTGGCCTTCCTCGCCCGGTTGGAACATGAACAGCACCCGCCCGGCGAGGTCGTCGCGGTGCCCGCTGAGGACGCGCGCCGCGCTCGACAGCATCGCCGTGTGGGTGTCGTGGCCGCAGGCGTGCATGCAGCCGTCGACGTGGGAGGCGAACTCGAGGCCAGTGTCCTCGGGCATCGGCAATGCGTCCATGTCGCCGCGCAACAGGATCGTCGGTCCGGGTCGCGATCCTTCGAGAAGCGCCACGATCCCGCTCGTCGACTCGTGGGTCGTCACCGCCAGCGGCAGCCCGTCGAGCGACTCGAGGACGCGGTCGCGCGTGATCGGGAGTTCGTTGCCGAGTTCGGGCCACTCGTGCAGAGTTCGGCGCATGGCGATGGTTGCGTCGAGCAGGTCGTCGGCCTGAGCCCGCACCGAATCGATCATCTCGCGATCGGGAGACTGCCTTTGGTCGCTCATCGCTGCATGGTAGGCGTTCCCCGCTTGGCGTGTCATCGCCCACTGCGATGGTGCCGGCGACCGGTCGGCCACGATCAGGAGGAACGGCGATGACGATCACCTACGGTGCAAACTGCGAACAGCTCACCAACCTCGGCAACACGCTGAGTCGACAGATCGATGCGATCACGCAGGTGATGTCGACCGTCGACGGCGTGCTCAACGGCACCACGTGGACCGGCCCCGCCCGCGATCGCTTCGTGGAGGACTGGAACGGGGGCTTCAAGCAGGCGTTGAACAAGCTGAACGATGCGTTCGGTCTGGCCGGGCGCGAGTGCGTCGTGCGATCCGACGAGCTGAGGCGTTTGATGGGTGCGGGGGTCTGACTGCTGGGCTGACCGGTGCCTGACCACGGCCGGGCCAGCGGCTGACCAGCCTCGACGGCGACGCTCTACGCTGTCGCTGTGGCCTACGTGGAGTTCACCATCGAGCCGTTCGTCGAGGGGCGCCCCGGTCCGCACGTGACTGCGGCCATCGAGGCCGCTCGCAGTCACGGCGTGGAGGTCGACATCGGGCCGTTCGGTTCGTCGTGCTCGATCGGTCTCGATGCGGTCGGCGCGCTGGTTTCGTCGGTGTCGGATGCCGCGTTCGCCAACGGGGCCACGCATATCACCGTGCACGCCGCTCGCGACGTCCCGACGGCGCCGCCGGCCTTCCCGATGCCGCAGGGGGTGTCGGAGTGAGTGAGCAGCTGCGGCCGATGGTTCATCCGCTCATCCGATCCGTCAAGCCGGTGGTCGACGCGGTCGGCGCATCGTTCGTGGCCGTGGCCGACATGGAGGCGAGCGATGTCGCACTCGTGTGGGAGGGCAAGACGATCGTCGCCGTACGCATGCCTCCGTTGCATGGGGCACTCGATCGGTTGATCGACGCCGTCGAGGCCGAGTTGGGTGGCCGCCTGCCGAGGCTGTCGCGCGAAGACAAGCAGCGTGCGGTGCGCTTGCTCGACGAGCGCGGCGCGTTCATCCTGCGCCGAGCCGTCGAAGACGTCGCCGACGCGATGGGCGTCAGCCGCATCACCGTCTACAACTACTTGAACGCCATCCACCGGTGAGCCGCCGGATCGACGCGTTCGACCTCGTCGCCTTCGACGCCGACGACACGCTGTGGCGGAGCGAGGACTCGTTCGCTCATGCCGAGCAGCGCTTCGGCGAACTCGTTGCACCGTACGTGCCCACCGGTGTCGATGTCCACGGAGCGCTCCGAGCGACCGAACGCGCCGATCTCTCGATCTCGGGCTACGGCGTCAAGGCCTTCACGTTGTCGATGGTGCGCGCCGCCATCGAGGTCACCGAGGCCAGGGTGCCCAGCTCGGTCGTGGGCGAACTCGTCGATCTCGGCTGGGCGATGCTGACCGAACCGGTCCACCTGCTGCCCAACGTGGCCGAGGTACTCGCAGCGGTGTCGGCGCACACCAGGGTGGCATTGATCACCAAGGGCGACCTTGTGCATCAGACGCGCAAGGTGTCGATGTCGGGCATCGAGCACCACTTCGCCGACATCGAGATCGTGCTGGAGAAGGATCCCGACACCTACTTGCGCATCCTGCGGCGTCTCGACGTGGCACCGCAGCGGTTCTGCATGATCGGCAACTCGGTGCGCAGCGATGTGCTCCCGGTGATGATGATCGGCGGGCAGGCCGTGCACGTGCCGTACCACATCACGTGGGACGTCGAGCGAGTCGACGACCACGACCAGGTCATCACCGAACTCGCCTCGATCGCCGACGTACCGTCCTGGCTCGGAATCGCAGATCTCTGATCGTTGTCGTCGCGTTGACGGGACCGCGGTCCGTTTGCGGCGCGAAGTTCGTGGGGCGCCTCACCCAAAGTGCGCCAGAAACGAAGATGGTGGGCCGGCGGTTCGGCGCGGTCAAAGGCGCAGGAGTTGGACGTGGTCGACGCGGTGGTCGGCGGTCTTGTGCACCACGAGCGAGGCCCGGTCGCGAGTGGGCGCGATGTTCTGTGCCAGGTTCAGGCCGTTGATGTCTCGCCAGATCCGTCGGGCGGTTTCGACTGCTTCGTCGTCGCTCAAATCAGCGTAGAAGCGAAAGAACGAGTTCGGGTCCTGGAACACCGATGCCCGCAACGCGAGGAACCGGTCGACGTACCACTGCTCGATGTCGGGCTCGTCGGCGTCGATGTAGATCGAGAAGTCGAAGTAGTCGCTGACGAATTCCGGCGCTCCGCTGCGCGTCTGCAACACGTTGAGGCCCTCGATGATCACGATGTCGGGGCTACGCACCACGACGTGCTCGTCGGGCACGATGTCATAGACGACGTGGGAGTACACCGGCGCCTCGACGGCCTCGTCGCCGCTCTTGATCCGCCGGAGCACGTCGAGCAACGCTCGCGTGTCGTACGACTCGGGGAAGCCCTTGCGGTTCATCAGCCCGCGCTGGTCGAGCACCTTGTTGGGATAGAGGAAGCCGTCGGTGGTGATCAGGTCGACCTTCGGATGATCCGGCCAACGCGCCAGCAAGGCCTGCAGAATGCGGGCAAAGGTGCTCTTGCCCACAGCGACGCTCCCGGCGATTCCGATGACGTACGGCACCTTCGGAGCGATCGTGCCGAGGAACGTTGCCGACACCCGGTGGAGATCCTGCGTGGCGCTGACATACAGGTTCAGCAATCGGCTCAGCGGCAGGTACACGGTGGCCACCTCGTCCAAGTCGATGCGGTCGTTGATGCCGCGCAGGCTGTCGAGTTCGGGCTGCTCCAGCGTCAACGGCGTCGCCGCCCGAAGGTGCGACCATGCCGCCCGATCGAATTCGAGATATCGATTGGTGGCGGCCGTCGAGGTCACGTCGGCGACTGTAGATCCGCACCGGCGCGTAGCCTGCGGTCGTGACCGTTCGGGCCGACGCCAAGCTGCTCGGCTCCTACTACACGCCCCCCGAACTGGTACGCACCATCGTCGACGAGGTGGTCACCGCCGACTTCGTCGCCGCACGTGGTCACCGCTCGATCCGCGTGCTCGACCCGGCGTGTGGCGACGGACGATTTCTCGACGCGGTAGCGCAGCGCATCGAATTCCTGGGCACCGCGGTCGATCTGCACGGCGTCGACATCGATCCCGTTGCCGTCGCTGCGGCTCGCGTCGTCTGCCCCGACGCGACGATCGAACTCGCTGACGCCCTCACCCGACAGTGGCCGACAGATCACTACGACCTGGTCATCGGCAACCCACCGTTTCTTTCGCAGTTGGCGTCGACGACCACGCGGGGCGGAGCAAGCATCAGGGGCGGCGGACCGTACGCCGATGTCGCCGTCGAGTTCTTGGCCCTCGCCGGCGACCTCGTCGATCCCCGCGGCGGCCTGCTCGCATTCGTGCTCCCACAGTCACTGCTCGCTTCCCGTGACGCACGCCAGATCCGTCAGCGCATCGACGAGCGTGCCCACATGGTGTGGTCGTGGTGGAGCCCGGATCGGGTCTTCGACGCCCAGGTCAACACCTGCGTCGTCGCCTTCGAGTTCGGGTCCGGTGATCCGAGCCTGCGCGGATGGGCACACGTGATCACCCGACGCTGTGGCATCCCCGACCTGCCGAACGCGGAGATGGACGGCACACTCGGCGACCGCGCCCGGCTGAACGCCAATTTTCGCGACGAGTACTACGGGCTGGTGCCGGCGGTCGGCGATCATGACGCGGGGCCACCGCTGGTGACGAGCGGACTGATCGACCCCGGCGTGACGTTGTGGGGTGAGCAGCCGATCACCTTCGCCAGGAATCGGTGGCGACGACCCCGCGTCGACCTCGACCGGCTCGACCCGAAGATGAAGGAGTGGGCCCGACGCCGCCTCGTGCCCAAGGTGCTCGTCGCCAACCAGACCCAGATCATCGAGGCGGTCTGCGACCACCACGGCGCCTGGCTGCCGGGCGTGCCCGTGATCGGGGTCTACCCGCGCGGAGCGCACTGGGACGACGGGGACGACCAGCCGGAGTTGTTCCCACTGGTCGACTTCGCCGTGACGGCATGGGAGATCGCCGCGGTTCTCACGTCGGGCTTCGCGTCGGTGTGGTCGTGGCACCGTGGCGCCGGCACCGGCTTGTCGGCCACCAGCGTTCGCCTGTCACCAGTGGTCCTGGCCGACCTGCCATGGCCCGCAGGCGATCTCAGCCGCGCGGTCGCGGCGCTGCGGCGCGGCGACGTGCGTGACTGCGCTCGCGCCGTCGACGACGCCTACGCGCTGACGGGCGCAGATGCGCAGTCCGTCTCGAGTTGGTGGAACGCACTCCTCGACCGCATCAAAGCCCGGCCGACTGCAGCGCCCTGAGCCCAGGACCGACGGGAGACGTCGGTCACAAGCCGACGCCCCGCGACGTCATCGGAGCGATTCGCGACGACACTGTCGCCGTGCGCGCACCTTGGAATGAGAAGGGGGGTCTGACCCCCCGCCTGAACCTGGGTCTCATTGCCGGACTGATCGTGATCATCGCCATCGGGGGCGCTGCGTGCTCGGGCGGCAGCTCCACGACAGGTGGGGCCGACCTCTCACCGGCTGCTCAACGCGGCGAGCAGTTGTCGCGGAGCAACGGTTGTGCGGGCTGTCACGGGCAGAACTTCGAGGGTGGCGCAGGCCCGAGTTGGATCGGTCTGGCCGGATCGGAGGTGAAGCTCGTCGACGGCACCACCGTCGTCGCCGACGACGCATACCTCATCGCAGCAATCGGCGCTCCGTCGCAGGAGCTGGTCGACGGCTACACCTTGAAGATGCCGGCGAACAACTTGAGCGACGCCGAGATCGACGACATCGTTGCGTACATCAACACACTCGCCGATGGCTGAGTCGCTCTCGCGCCGGTGGCTGGTCGCCGCTGTGTCGGGGCTGATCGGTGCATCGCTGATCGGCTCGCCGGCGTTCGCCGATCCGCCCGGACCCACCGACTACCGCTCGGAGATCGTCTCGGTCGACCCCGCTACCCCCACGATCACGGTGTCGATCATCGGCGGCGACTCGTTCGTCGAACTCGCCGTTGTGCCGGGAACAGACGTGATCATCGAGGGATACCAGGGTGAGGACATGCTGTGGTTCCGACCCGACGGAACCGTGTGGGAGAACGAGAACTCACCCAGCACCCACCTCAACGGCGCTCGCCTCGGCGGTGGTGGCATCCCGCCGAACGCCACCGTCGATGCCGAGGGAGACTGGCAACAGGTCGCCGCTGACGGCGACTACTCCTGGCACGATCATCGTGCGCACTGGATGCAGCAGGCTCGCCCGGTCGGCAAGGCGCCCGGCGATCAGATCCTCGAATCGGCAATCCCGCTCGTGGTCGACGGCCGCGACGTCGAGGTCGTCGTGATCAGCACCTGGCAGCCCGCCGCGTCGCCGATCGCGACGATCGCAGGCGGAGCCGCCGGTCTCGCGCTGGCGGTGGCAGCGTGGTTCCTCCATCGAGCGCGGCGACTCATGATGACGCTCGCCCTCACTCTGCCGGTTGCGCTCGGCACCCTGATCGTGGGGGTGTGGCAGTTCCGATCGCTCCCACCCGAAACCGGTCCGCAACTCGTGTGGTGGGTGCTCCCGCTCGTGGCGGTCGTGTCGTCGGCGTTCGGTGTCGTCGCCGCCAGCCGCGGACGGCGCTTCGCCGCACATGGCGCCTTGCTCCTGGTCGGCGTCGAACTCACCGTCTGGGGTGTCGTCAAGAGCGGCGGGCTCACCGCTGCCATCATCCCGACCGATGCGCCAGCCGCGCTCGACCGATTCGTGACAGCCATGGCGATCACGAGTGGCGTGTCGTTCGCGGCACTTGCGCTGTGGTGGCTGATGGCCCTCAGCGATTCCAGGGAGCCGATGGGCTCGCAGCTCCCGGCCCACCTGTGAGCACGTCGCAGCCGTCGTCGGTCACGAGAATGGTGTGCTCGAACTGCGCAGTGCGCTTGCCGTCACTCGTGACAGCGGTCCAATCGTCGTCCCAGATCTTGTAGTTCACCGAGCCGAGCGTGATCATGGGCTCGATCGTGAACGTCATCCCCGGTCGCATGATCGTCGACGAACGCGAGTCGTAGTAGTGCAGCACCTGGAGGTCGGTGTGGAACTGCTCGCCGATGCCGTGGCCGACGAAAGCCCGCACCACCCCGTAGCGGTACTTCTTGGCGTGGTCTTCGATGGCGCGCCCGATGTCGCTGAGCGGCCGGCCCGCCTTGACGGCCTCGATGCCGTACCAGGTGCACTCCTCGGTGACCTGCACCAACTGGCGGCTCTCGGCGTCGACGTCGCCCACGAAGAAGGTGGCGTTGGTGTCGCCGTGGACGCCCCCGATGTAGCCGGTGACGTCGATGTTGCAGATGTCGCCGTCACGCAGCACCGTCGTGTCGGGGATGCCGTGGCAGATGACCTCGTTGATCGAGGTGCAACACGCCTTGGGGTACTCGTGGTAGTTGACCGTGGAGGGATACGCCCCGCGCTCGATGAACATCTCGTGGACAGCGACGTCGATCGACTCGGTGGTCACTCCGGGAGCGACCATGTCGCCGGCCAGACGCAAGACCTCGGCGGCGACCTTGCCGGCGTGTCGCATCCGTTCGATGACGTCGGGCGACTTGACGCGTGGCTCGTCCCACGGCTCGACGGCGCCGGTGTCGGCGTACGGCGGACGGGCGATGGTCGCAGGAACCTGGCGCATCGGCGACACCACACCTGGCAGCACGCGTCCCTCGGATTTCTTGTGGCAGCGCTTGTACTTTCGCCCGCTCCCACACCAGCACGCGTCGTTGGCCGTTGGCAGGGTGGAGGGAACTGTTGCCGTCAGGGACATCTTCCACAGGATACGGGCTCTGATCGGCAGCGGCGAGCGGTGGCACGTTCGTGTGTCCCACTCCGGGCGCGCCTAGCCTGTCCGACGTGTCCCAGGAAGAGGTGCTGGCTCCGAACGCGACGTCGCCACTGTTGGCTCTCGCATCGATGGATGCCGATCGCGTCCGGATCGAATCGGCAATGAGCGATGCAGTCGTCACGCCCGACTCGTACCTCAACGAGATCGCGTCGCACCTGATCGTCGCCGGCGGCAAGCGTCTGAGGCCCGTCCTCGCGATCACCGGTGCGCAGATCTTCGGCTCACCGGCGTCGCAGGATGTGGTGCGCGGCGGCGTCGCCTGCGAGCTGGTTCACCTCGGTTCGCTGTACCACGACGACGTGATGGACGAATCGGACACCCGTCGTGGTGTCGAAACGGTCAACGCGAAGTGGGGCAACCTGCAAGCGATCCTCGCCGGCGATTTTCTGCTCGCGCGGGCGTCGGAGATCGCCGCATCGCTCGGCACCGAGGTTGCCGGCCTGTTGGCTCGAACGATCGCCTGGCTGTGCGAGGGCCAGATCGAGGAGCTTCGCCACACCTACGACATGGGTCGCACGGAGGACAGCTACTTTGCTTCGATCCACGGCAAGACCGCCTCGCTGTACGGAACCGCCTGTCGCATCGGTGGCATCGTGGCCGACCACGATCGCCCGATGATCGACGCGCTCACCGCCTACGGCACGGCGTTCGGCACCGTGTTCCAGATCGTCGACGACATCTTGGACATCACGGCCACCGAGGAGCAGCTCGGCAAACCGGCCGGCCACGACATCGTCGAGGGCGTGTACACCCTCCCCGTCCTGCGCACCCTGGCGCTCGGCAATGCTGCGGCGGAAGAACTCCGCGACCTGCTCGGGACGCCGCTGGACGCCGTTGCACAGGACAAGGCCCTGTCGATCGTGCGCTCCAACGAGGGTGTCGAGTCCGCGATCGCGACGGCGCGGCACTACGTGGACACGGCCGAGTCGTGCTGCGACGACTTCCCCGACTCGGAGGCGACCAGCGCGTTGAGGGCGGCCCCGCGGGCGTTGCTGACGTCGGCTTCGGGAGCCAACTGACAGACGTCTGCGTCGAGCAGTTCATCTGCCGCCGCCGGATGGGGCAGTCTGAGGGAATGCGGGTGGTCATCGTCGGTGCGGGAGAAGTCGGTTGGTATCTCGCGCAGCGCCTCGGCGCCGAGGGCAACGACGTCGTCGTCATCGAGCAGGACGAGGTGGTCGCCGCCGCAATTGCGGCAGAGCTCGACGTGCAGGTCGTCGTCGGCAGCGCAACGGTGCCGTCGGTGCTGCAGACAGCGGGCATCGAACGCGCCGACCTGCTGGCAGGGGTGACTCAGAACGACGAGGTGAATCTCCTTGCGTCTCTACTGGCCAAGGAGTTCGGCGTGGCCCAGACCGTGGTTCGCCTCCAGACCGAGGAGTTGCGCGGCCCGCTCGGCGCGAAGCTGCTGGCAACCATTCGCGCCGACGTGATCATCGACCCCGATGCCGACACTGCCGACGAGATCTTGGAGCTCGCGCGGGTGTCGGGCGCCGACGAGGTGTACACGATGTCGGGCGGCGAAATGCTGGTGCTGGGAGCGGTGATCGGCGAGTCCTCGCCGCTGGCGGGCCACGATCTGGCCGAGATCGGGCGGTCGTTCGAGCCCGACTGGAAATTTCTGTTCGGCGCGTTGACCCGCAAGGGCGAGACGGTGATCCCGCGCGGCGACCAGGTGCTGGCGGTCGGCGATCACGTTCGGGTGCTCACCACTCGTGCGGCGCGGCGCGAAATTCTCGAACTGCTCGGTGCCGCCACACGCAAGGCGCGTCGGGTGATGGTGCTCGGCGGTGGCGCGGTGGGAATGCGCGTGGCCCAGCGACTTCAGAGCGATGGCGCAACGGTCGTGCTGGTCGAGAACGACCCCGCCCGTGCGAAGCGACTCAGCGAGCGGTTGGCGCGAGTGACCGTTGTCCAAGGCGACATCACCGACACCGAACTGCTGCTCGAGGAGTCGATCTCGCGCATGGATCTGGTGATCGCGGCGACCGGCGACGACGCGTCGAACGTTCTGGCCTGTGCATACGCGGCGGCTGAGGGCGACGCCTTCACGGTGGCGGTCTTGCACCGGCTCGCACTGTTGCCGCTGGTGCGTCAATTCGGGATCGACGCCGCGCTCAGCCCTCGCACCGCTTCCGCCAACGCGGTGTTGCGCCACATCCGCGGCGGGACCGCCTCGGTTGCGACGTTCCTCGAAAGCGATGTGGAGGTCAACGAGTTCGAGATCGAGTCGGGCAGCCACGCCGATGGCGCCCTGGTCGCAGACCTGCATCTTCCCCATTCGGTGCTTCTCGGCGCCGTGACGCGTCCCGACGGGACCGCGCAGATCGTGCGCGGTCGCACGCAGCTGCGCGCCGGAGACAATGTCGTGGTGTTCTCGCGCCCCGACGCTCTTGCTGTGACCCGAAAGACATTCTCGCTGTGACGCTCGCCGCGCTTCGCAGCGGTCGCGTGTCGTGGTTCGGCGGTCGTGGTGAGCGTCTGCTGGAACCAGGACGTCACCCATCGATCGTGGTCCACGTCGTCGGGCTGGCGGTCGCTCTGGTCGGCGCCGGGATCGCCGTGGCCGGCGTCGTCGACGCGATCGACCGTGGTCCCGACACGGTCGTGTTGCTGCTCACGGGTGTCGTCGTGTGGGCCGTCGGGTCGCTGATGTGGCGCGTCACGATCGTGCCGCGTCAGATCCGGACCATCGATGTCTTCACCACGGTCTCGGTTGCCTGGATCGCGATGGCGATCGTCGGGGCCATTCCCTATGTGTTGACCGGCGAACTCACGCGGATCGACGACGCACTCTTCGAGTCGATCTCGGGCTTCACGACCACGGGCGCCACCGTGATCCCCGACATCGAGGTCGTGTCGAAGGGCGTGCTCTTCTGGCGCTCGACGTCGCAGTGGATGGGAGGGATGGGTGTCATCGTGTTGGTGGTCGCCGTGCTGCCCACCGTGGGCGCCGGTGGGATGAGCCTGCTCGCGGCTGAGGCGCCCGGCCCGACCGACGAACGCCTGACGCCGCGCGTGCGCGAGACCGCGAGGCGGCTCTGGGCGGTGTACGTCGGGTTCACGGTGCTCCTTGCGGTGGCGTACGCGATCGCCGGCATGAGCTTCTATGACGCGGTCTCGCACAGCTTCACGACGGTGTCGACGGGCGGATTCTCGCCCTATCAGGCGTCGATCGGTCACTTCGATTCGGCGGCCATCGAGTGGATCTGCATCGTCGCCATGCTGCTGGCCGGCGGCAGCTTCACGCTCTACTACCGGGCGCTCAAACGCGACGTGAAGCCGCTGCTGCGTTCGACCGAGTTCAAGGTCTACCTGGCGATCGTCACCGCGATGACCCTGTGGGCCCTTGTTGCGTCCGGCAACGACGGTGGGCAGGCGGCGGGGCTCCGCGACTCGATGTTCACCACCGTGTCCACGGTGACCACCACGGGATACGTCGTCACCGAGTACGGGTTGTGGAGCCAGACTGTGCAGCTCGTATTGCTGCTGGCCATGCCCATTGGCGCGATGGCGGGCTCGACCGCAGGCGGCGTCAAGGTCGTACGCGTGATGGCGGTGGCGAGCTTCGCTCACCGTGAGGCGTTGCGGCAATTGCACCCGCGGCTGGTACGTCCGGTGCGCATCGGCAACGGGATCCTCCCTGACGATGTCGCTCGTCGCGTGCTGGGGTTCCTGGTGCTCGCTCTGGCGATCGTCGGTGGCGGCGCGTTCCTGATCTCGGCGACCGGACCCGACATGATCACCTCGTTCTCGTCGTCGGCGACGGCCTTCGGTAACGTCGGGCCCGGCCTCGGGCAACTCGATCACGCCAATGACTTCCTGTCGATCCCGACGATGGGTCGATGGGTGGCGATGGTCCAGATGCTGCTCGGTCGCCTGGAGATCTACCCCGTGATCCTCGCGCTCTCGGTGGTGACCCTGAGACTCCCGCGCGTCTTTCGTCCACGGACGTGACGGTCTCGCTGCAGGTCACCAATTGGGCGCGAACTTGGCGATCGTGTTGGCGAGTGCGTATGCGCGTTCAGCGCCGCCGGGGTGCTGATCGCGCAGCTCGTTGGTGGCGATGCGTAACACCGCTCCCATCGCTCGGTCGCTGCGGGCACCGAAGCGCAGCGCCGGACGCAGCACCATCGGTCGCCCGATGAACCGCGCACCGAGGCGGCCGACCTTGTGGAACTGGCCGACGGCATCGTTGAGCATCGTCGGGTATCGCTGGAGCGGCGTTGAGTTGCCGGTGATGAGTGCCTCGTCGAGCGCCTCGGCCGCCAAACGTCCGCTCATCAGCGCGGCGTCGACGCCGTCGCCGTTGAACGGATTGGCCATGCCCGCAGCATCACCGGCCACGAGGAACGTCGGGCCCATCATCGGGCTGACCGATCCGCCGAGCGGGATCCGGAATCGCGTCGGGTCCTTGAGCCGCTCGGACGGCTCGATCTCCCACCGCTCGGCGATCCGATGGGCGAACGCGTCGAGCATCTTCAACGCGTTGACCCCGCGCACGTCCCGATAGGTCGACAACACGGCGACGCCGACGTTGATCGTTCCGTCGCCGAGCGGGATCACCCAGCCGTAGCCGGCGACCGGGTTGCCCGCGACGTCGCGGATCCCGAGCGTCGAGTCGACCCACGACTCACGGCTGCGAGCGCTGGCGAAGTAGGTCCGTGTCGCGATCCCGTACGGCCAGTCGCGGTGGCGTGTCGTTCCGAGCGCGCGCCCGAAACTGCTGTTCGCGCCGTCGGCGACCACGACGAACCGCGAGCGCACCGAGTCGGTGCCGTCGGCGCCATCCTGACCGGGCGTCTCGGCGAGTTCGGCGTCGATCGCGAGTTCGGCGCCCCGCACGAAACCACGCTCGACGATCGGTGCGGTGGCCTCATGGCCCATCACGACGCGCGCGCCCGCGTCGGCCGCCCGACGCCGCAGATCGGTGTCGAGAAGTTCGCGCCGCAGGGCCACGGCGTGATCGGGCAGTTCGCGATGCGCCGGCCACGGCACGGCGACCTCGTGGGCACCGTGCAGCATCCGGACACCCTCGAGTCGGTGACCTCCGAGGCCGAGCGGGTCGACACCGAGCAGACTCAATTCGCGCAGTGCGCGCGGCGTCAGCGCGTCGCCACATGCCTTGTGGCGAGGGACCGGCCGCTTCTCGACGACGGTGACATCGTGGCCGGAGTGGGCGAGCCAGTATCCGACCGATGCTCCGGCGGGACCGCCGCCGATGACGAGGACGTCGGTGTCGCGCAGGATCAGCTCGACCGGTCAGCTCAGCCGGCCGGTGAGCCGGGCACTGCCTCGGGCCCGACCGGGATGACCTCGACGCCGCCGATCGCCTCGGACTCGGGGCTGGTGTAGTCGTACTCGCCACCCTCGACGGCCTCGAACACGGGCGACTCGGGCGAGCACCAGGCCTCGTACTCCTCGGCCCACTCTTCGCTCGTCGGGTCGGCGCCACCGAGCGTGTAGCGCTCGTGGCAGACGACAGCGATGATCTCGTACTGGGTGAGCTGTGACGCAAACGCCGGCATCACACCGCGCTCGCCGGTCACGTGCGGACCGCCGGGACGATCGGGATTGCCGTAGATGTCGACGCCGGCCGCGTTGTAGCCCTCGGTGCCGTAGTAGACGTAACGGATCTGGTCCTCGATCTGCGGGAACGTCTCGAGTACGGCCTGACCTTCGAACGGATAACCCACGCCGCCGCCGCCCGCCGCGCCGTGACAGCTGGCGCAGTTGCTGTAGATCTCGGCACCCGTGCCGAGCGGACCCTCGACCACCACGGGTGGCTCGGTGATGGCGCGGACGTACATGAAGGCCCAGAACGGCATCAAGCTCAGGGTGGCCATTGCCCAGAACGGAATCTTCCTGCGTTGCTTGGCGGCCTGGACGTAGACCGGGTCGGGCTTGGGCGGCGGGGGAGCGGCGGGCGACGGCGCCGCCGTGCGAGCCGCCGGACCCGTCGAAGCAGGCAC